>SCVQ01000066.1 GCA_004296865.1 Nitrospirota bacterium | reverse complement strand
GCCAGCGCGGATTGTCCTGGTGCCCCGGAGGGACAAGGCGAGAATAGGTTTTGAGTGCGGCCTCCGCTTGGCCGAGGCGCAGGTAGCTGAGCAGGGTTACCCGCAGCAATTCGCCGGACGGCCGTTGATCCGACGGAAGAGTTTCGAATAGGCGGATTACGTAATCGTACTGGTTGTGCTGGAAGGATGCGAGGGCTTCGCGTTCGGTGGAAGGGATCGAGCGCCCACCTGACGCCGGAGGTGTGGCCGGAAGTGCCGAGCCAGGCAGTGCCGACAAGGCAAGGAACAAGGTCAGGAGTCTGACAATCGCCGACAGTTGTCTAGTCACGGGCAAGCATTCTTGGGAATCCGCCCTCGCTTGTCAAGTCGTTGAGACGAGCGGGGCTTGCGGAGGGCTGCGCTTTTTCGACGCGAGGTGCGCCAGCGAGAAGACGTTCCTACCAAACGGATGGAGTTCCTGCGGCGGCAGGGGCGTACAGCAGCTCGGCATATTCTTTGACCATCCGGCGGGCGCAGAACCGCGGGGCGGTGGTGCGGATCGCATCCTTGACGATCTGCATCCAGCCACGGGGGATCCCGTCCCGGTCCTTCGTGTAATAGAGCGGGACGATGTCCCGTTCCAAGATATGATACAGGTGCTCGGCGTCGTGCGCGTCATGCTCTTGAGCGCTCAAGGGTTGGCTCGGCAGGGGGATGGCCCAGCCGTTGGCCCCATCGTAGCCTTCGTGCCACCAGCCATCCAGGACGCTCAAGTGCGGCACGCCGTTGAAAGCAGCCTTCTGGCCGCTTGTGCCGCTCGCTTCCATCGGGGGGCGGGGCGTGTTGAGCCAGACGTCCACTCCATGGACCAGAAATTTGGCCATGTGCATGTCGTAGTCTTCCAGAAAGGCGACGTGGCCGCCCAGCCCGTGGCTCCGGCAAAAGGTGTAGACCTGGTGAATGAACTGCCGGCCCGGTTCGTCGGCCGGATGGGCCTTGCCGGCAAAGACAATCTGAACCGGGCGCCAGCGATCGTGCAGGAGGTGCTGCAACCGCGTCAGGGCGGTGAACAGAATGGTGGCCCGCTTGTACGTGGCAAACCGGCGCGCGAATCCGATCGTGAGCGCTTCGGGATCCAGCAAGGTCCCGCTGGCCAGCACCTGTGTTGCATCCAGCCGGCCGCTCATCCATCCGGCCCGTGCCCGTTCGCGTATGAAGCTCATCAGCTTGCGCTTCAAGGCCTGACGGACCGCCCAGAGCTCATTATCCGGAATGTCGCTCACGCGGTGCCAGACTGCTGGATCATCCGACCGTTCCGCCCAGTCGGGGCCCAAGTGCCTGCTGTAGAGGTGGTTCATCTCAGGGGCAACCCACGTCGGCACGTGGATGCCGTTCGTCACGCTTCGAATCGGGACCAAATCCTCGGGCAGCCCTGGCCACATGGATTGCCACATGGCGCGCGACACACGACCATGCTCGCGGCTGACTCCGTTCACGTGGCCGGACAGACGGATCGCCAGGACCGTCATGTTGAATCCAGCTCCCGGCTGGTTCGGATGTTCCCCCAATTGCAGGAACGCCTCGCGCGTCAGTCCCAGTTGTTCCCAATAGCCGTTGAAGTAATGTTCGATCAGGTAGGCGGGAAAGACATCGTGCCCGGCCGGGACCGGGGTATGGGTGGTGAAGACCGTGCTCTGCCGAACGAGGTCGGTGGCTTCGGTGTGGGGGAGGCCGGTTTGGACCAGTTCCCGGACCCGCTCCAGGGTGAGAAAAGCCGAATGGCCTTCGTTGGCGTGCCACACGATCGGCGACAGGCCGAGCGCGCGAACGACGCGTACCCCACCCACGCCCAAGAGGATTTCCTGACGCAGGCGCATCTCATGATCGCCGCCATAGAGCCTGGCGGAGAGTACACGGTCGCTGGGGTCGTTCTCCGGCACATCCGTATCGATCAAATACAGGGGGACTCGCCCCACGTGTACTTTCCAGACGATGGCGGATACCACGCGGTCGCCCATCTTGACGGTGATCTGGCAGGGGGTGCCGGCAGGGGTGAGGGCTTGGCGAATCGGCGATTCCAGCCTGTTGAAGGGTTCGTATTCGGCTTCCTGCCATCCGTCCGACGTAATGCGTTGGTGAAAGTAGCCTTGGGGGTACATGAAGCCGAGCCCCACGAGGGGGAGCCCCAAGTCGCTGGCTTCCTTGCAATGGTCGCCGGCCAGAATGCCGAGCCCCCCGCTATAAATCGGAATGGAGTTGTGCAGTCCGAACTCGGCCGAGAAATACGCGATTGTGCCGCTGGACAGCTTGGGATGTTGGCTGGCAGCCCAGGTGCCCTTGGCGGCCAGATACTCATCGAAAGACTTGAGCACGGCGGAGTATTGGCGGACGAAGGTTGGGTCGCCGGCTAGGATATCCAACCGTTCCGGCTTCAAGTCGTGGAGCAGTTTGACGGGATTGTGGTGCGTGAGACTCCACAGGGTCGGATCGATGGCTTCAAAGAGGCGGCGGGCTTTTGGGTTCCAGCTCCACCACAAATTCTGCGCGAGTTCTTCAAGACGACCCAGCCCCCCCGGAAGGGAGGTTTTCGGCGTGAAAGAGCTGTATGGTTCGCTCAACGAGGCCTCCCTGGTATTTTCAGTATAGGCAGGAGATCATGCGAAGTTTGAAGGCTGACCGCCTCGGTATCAGGCATGCCCAAGGTGCCACGACTGCCATTCCGATGAGAAGGCTACC
>SCVQ01000065.1 GCA_004296865.1 Nitrospirota bacterium | reverse complement strand
GCCGGGGCGGTGGGGACGATCGGGCCGAAGCTCGTTGAGAAAACCAACGCGCCGAACCGTCTGAAGGATCCAGGTTATAAGGGCAGTGCCAAGAGCGTCAGGGAGTACATCACCGAGTCGGTCATCTCGCCCAGCGCTTACGTGGTGAAGCCCTTCCCGGACAACACCATGCCGAAGGTGTTCGGGCAGAAGCTGAGCGCTGGCGCCCTGAACAAGATCGTGGATTACCTCTCGCAAGTGGAAGAGGGCAAGGAGCCGCCAAAGATTTCTTGAATGTGACAAGCTGGTTGGAGCGTAAGAAGGAGAGTTAAACAATGACATCCTTGAAGTTAGTCGAAGGCTTCATGCCGATGCAAATGCTCTTTGAGCTGGCACTCTGCGTGGCCCTGTTCGCGCTCACGAGCCATCTGCTCGGCAAGGGCGGTAAAGCGATGCCGCGATTTTGGCAGGGCATCCTCTTCTGGACGTTCATCGTCCTGTACCTGAAATACAGGGTGTATCCGCCCATCCCCTTCAGCGTCCGGGCCATGTATGGCACCGTGTCGTTGATCGCGGTGTTCATGTGGGTGTCCAGCAACGAGGAAGATTGGAAGAAGTTCAAGCAGCCGATCATGAACGTGTTGGATGCCAATACGGGCTTTCACAAGGCCCTGCGGACCATGTTCCTGATCGCGCTCCCGATCATCCTCTGGGGCTTCTCCTACAATTCATTCTTGCCGAACCTGGACGAGCCGGTTGAGTTGCGGACCGTCCACCCGGCTCCGCCTGCCAGCACCAAGGTGCATGGCAAAACCTTCGTGCTCCAGACATCCCAGAACCCCTACCGGGTCAACCCGGAAGGAAAGTATGATCAGGAGTACACCAATGCCAGGATCGTCGAGCAGTCGATGGGCCGGCTCATGAAGCCCGACGCCAATCCCTGGGACGAAAAGGCGGAAGGGTACCTCAAGTACGTGCGGGAAGGCGGAGAAATTTTTTACCAGAACTGCCACTTCTGCCACGGGGACAACCTGAACGGTCGAGGGTTGCACGCCTTTGCGTTTAACCCGATCCCGGCCAACTTCACCGATCCGGGGACCATCGCCCAGCTCCAGGAGACGTTTATTTTCTGGCGCGTGTCGAAGGGCGGCATCGGGCTGCCCAACGAAGGGTTCCCCTGGGCCTCGGTCATGCCGCCTTGGGAGCAACATCTGACCACAGATGAGATCTGGAAGGTCGTCCTATTTGAATATTGGCACACCGGTTATTATCCGAGGACCTGGGATTAATCCCAATCCATTCTGCGAAGGGGAAATAATATGAGGGACCTTCGGTCGAAGAGTAGATGGTTTGCGGTGCTGATTGCCCTAGCGGCAATCGTGATGGTGTCGGGGAGCGCCATCGTCTGGACCTCAGCTGAGGCCCAGGAGGGAGGCGGAGTTCCTGAAGGGTTTAAAAAAGAAGAGCTTCCGGCTCTTCCCTCTGCCGAGATGATCGAGGCGGGGAAGCGGGTATACTTTACCAAGTGCGTCTGGTGCCACGGCGTGGATGGAGCGGGAGATGGCCCGGCCGCCGACCGGCTCTGGCCCAGGCCGAGGAATTTCAACCAAGGGACGTTCAAGATCCGACGCACCGCCAGCGGGGAACTGCCGCTGTTCGATGCCAAGAAGCCGATTCCAGGCCAGAACGACCTGTTTGAGACCGTCACGCACGGACTGCCCGGTTCCGCCATGCCGTCATGGGAGGGCATTCTGAGCGAAGAGCAGCGGCTCCAGGTCTTGTCGTTCGTGACGACGCAACTGGTGAAGGACCGGAAGTTCGACGACAAGGCGACTGAAACCTTGACGGTGCTCCAGCTGGACAGCATCAAGCCGGTTCCGTCGAGCCCTGAAAGCATCAAGAAGGGCGCCGAACTCGTCGTGGACAAAAAGTGCATCGAGTGCCACGGGGTCGAAGGACGCGGAGACGGCAATGCGTTCAACCTGAAGGACGACTGGGGATTTCCGATCCAGCCGGCCGACTGGCACAAGTGCTGGAACTTCAGGGGGAGCCGTCAGGATCCCTACAATGTAAAAAACATCTTCCGGACCTTCTCGACCGGCGTGAGTGGGACGCCGATGCCCTCCTTCGCGGACAACACGACGGTGGAGGAGCGGTGGCACATTGCCAATTTCGTGAATTCACTCTGTGAGCGGGACGCCAATGGGGAGCCGCTCCCGATCGATCCCTTGACGGACAAGCCCAAGATCAACTTCGTGATCCGGTCCGGCCCGACCGAAGGGGATATCTCCGATGACCCGGGAAGCGAGATGTGGCAGAAGCGTGAACGTCGGATCGTGTTGTTCGGCGGTCAGATCACGCACAAGCCCCGGAATTTCGTGAACCGAATCGACGATGTCTGGGTCAAGTCGATTTACAACGACAAGGACATCGTGTTCCTGTTCCAGTGGGATGACCGCTCCAAGAGCGTTGCGACCGAGAAGCTCCCGTTCGGGCCGAACCAGGTCAATCTGGAGCAGTACGTCAAAGAACAGGCGCCTAAGACCGGCGAGCCGGATTCGATCGCGGCCCAGCAGAGCAAGTACACGGTCTATAATGACGCCTTCGCCTTCCAGTTCCCGGTGAAGTGGCAGGAGCTTCCTGCCCCGATCAAGCCACGGTATCTGTGGGGCGATCAGAAGTATCCTGTCGATATCGTGAAGTGGGATGCGAGCGGGGCCGTCAAGGCTTTCGCGGGGACCGGATGGGACCAGGACTTCGAGGATCGGGATGACTTCACCGAAAAGCTCAAGGTCCTGAAGCAGGAGTGGAAGGACGGCCGCTGGACGCTGATGGTCAGCCGGCCGCTTAAAGGTGACTACGACGAAGACACCAAGTTCGAGATGGGTAAGTACATCCCGACGGTGTTCTTTGCCTGGGATGGACACAACGGCGATGCCGGCCGAAAGATGGCCGTGTCCGCCTTCTATTACACCGTCCTGGAGCCGCCGATCCCGAAGGAAACCTACATCTACCCGACCTTGATCGCATTTGGTGTTGTGATCCTGGAAGGATGGGTGTTGACGCGGCGGGCTAATAAGAAGAAGGGGAAGGCGCTGTAACCCTTCGTGAGCGGAAGTGAAAGAAAAGGGGGTGGGTCGTCCCACCCCCTTTTTTTATCCGGCGTCGTTCAAGGCAATCGATGAGTATCCAGACTGCGCGCATGACCGGGATTCTCTTGGCCGGCGGCAAGAGCCGACGGATGGGGGAGGACAAGCGATTTCTTAAGCTGGACGGGCAGACGCTGTTGGAGCGCACGCTCGCCGTGCTGGAGACTCTGTTCACGGACATCGTCGTGGTCGTTGCCGAGCCCCTGCCGCAGCTTGCGGCAGGGGCCCACCGCGTGGTCGTCGATCTGATCCCGCATTGCGCCACGCTGGGAGGCCTCTACACCGGGCTGTCCGTGGCGCAATATCCACGGAGTTTTGTCTGTGCCTGTGACATGCCGCTTCTGAATCCGGCCGTGATCGAGCACATGGCGGGCTTGGATCAGAGTGCCGATGTGGTCATGGCGCAACTGGCAAACGGGCTCCAACCCATGCATGCCATATATTCCAAAGCTTGCGCGCCTTTTCTGGAACGCATGGCCAAGGCCAATAATCTGAAGGTCCAGGAGATCAGCCTCGTGCCTGGCCTGTCGGTCCGACTGGTGCCGGAAAGCGAACTCCTGGACCTCGACCCCCGGCTGTTGTCCTTTCTGAATATCAACACCCCTGCCGACTTGGAATTTGCACGAAAACTGCTGGCCGGCCGAGGTGCACCCCACCGCGGCACGGCCTGAATCGTGAATCGCACGGTTACGGTTATCCATCCCGGTTCTCTCGGAGATGTGCTCCTGTCACTCCCAGCGCTCCGTGCTCTGCGAGCCGCATTCCCTGCGCATGGTCTCGGCCTGGTTGCTTCCAGTGAAGTCGGGTGCCTTCTGCTGGCCTGTGGGGAGATCGATACTCTGTTCCCGCTCGAGCGCGATACCTTGGCCGTCTTGCTTGCGGGGCAAGCCTCTCAGGCATCGGTTGGACACGGGCTATGCGGATGGCTCGGCCGCGGCGATGTGGCTGTCTGCTGGATGAGCGACCCGGAAAAGCGACTCTCTTCTGCGCTGCAAGGACTGGGCATAGAACGTATCGTTATCCGATCCCCTCTCTCGTCCGATTGTGAGGCTGTCCACCAGACCGACCGATTTCTGGAGACGGTGCAGATCCTGGCCTCAACGGAGAGCCATCACGATCGGCTCCGTCTTCCTGAGAAAGTTCTCAAGGATGCCAAGGCGCGGCTGGATGAGATCGGGGGCAATGGGGAGCGGCCATTCGTGGCCGTGCACCCCGGGAGCGGAAGCCGACACAAATGCAGTGCCTCCTCCTTGCTCGCTCACGCCATCGAACGGCTGCAGAGCGCCGGGGCGGCTCCGATTCTGGTCGTCGGTCCGGCCGATGACGAGCGGCTCGCCGAAGTTTCCGAGGCTTGCGCGATCCCCCCGCCGGTCTTTCAGGCCCTTCCCTTGCTGTCCGTCGCAGGGCTACTGGCTCACGTGAACCTTTTTCTCGGGTACGACTCCGGCCTGATGCACCTGGCGGCGGCTCTTCAGATGCCCGCAATTGCGTTGTTCGGACCGACCGAGAGGCAGCGGTGGGCTCCACGTGGCGGTCATGTCACGGTGCTGAACGGGGCGCCCTGCTTGTGCCGGGGCCAGGGATGGCAGGCGGTGCAACTCTGTCGCGACAAGCCCTGTTTGCAAGTTCTACCGGAGGCTTTAGTGGAAACCTGCCTGCAGACACTTCAACAGCAGGGATCTCCGATCTAGAAACCTCAGGAAGTCGAGCCCACTCCTTGTCATGGAAGGGTGGTTGTGTTAGATTCCGAACCTGGCTTTTTTGCTAATGATTAGGCGAGTTGGGAGAGTGGAGTGTCTCGCGACATCGTTCAGGAAAAGGTCATTGATGCCTTGCAAGGCGCACTGCAGCAGGCCAAGCGAAAGGGACAGTTGAAGGTCGAATCGCTTCCTTCTGTCACCTTGGATCAGCCCAAACGTCCTGAATGGGGCGATCTGGCTTCCACGGTGGCCATGACCCTGGCGTCGTCCGAACAGCGGGCCCCTCATGACGTCGCCCAGATCATCCTGGATAACATCGCGCAGCGCGAGGCCATTTTCGATCGGGTTGAGATCGCCAGGCCGGGCTTTCTGAACATGACGGTCAAGCGGGACCTCTGGCTGCAAGTCCTGTCCGAGATCGAGACCGAAGGGGAAGCCTATGGCCGGGCGGACGTCGGCAAGGGCCGGCGTGTGCTGGTGGAATATGTGAGCGCGAATCCAACCGGTCCGCTGCATGTCGGGCATGGGCGGGGCGCGGCGGTGGGACAGGCGATCGCCCGGCTGTTGACTGCGGCGGGTTTCGACGTGGTGCAGGAATATTATGTGAACGACGCGGGGCGGCAGATAGATCGGAAGAGC
>SCVQ01000064.1 GCA_004296865.1 Nitrospirota bacterium | reverse complement strand
GTTGAAGACGCTGGCCGGCAATCAGGCCGAGCTGTCCCTTTCGCTCAACGGAGGGCGGCGGGTCAGGGACCTGGTGGCCTTGCTGGAAGCCCAATACCCTCAAATCGGCGAACTGATCCACAAGAAGAAAGTTCTCGTGTCGGTCAACCAGGAGGTCGCTCACGAGGAGACCCCCATCGCGGATGGCGACGAGGTGGCGCTGCTCCCCCCCTTCGCCGGCGGTGCGATGAGGGCTCAAGAATCCGCCCAGGGTTCCGCCGGCTCCGATGAGGCGATGCTGGTGCGCGTCCAGCGGGAGAATTTTTCAGTCGATGCCGAGATCGACCGGGTCCGTCGCCGGTCCACGCGCATCGGTGGCATCTCGACTTTCCTCGGGACGGCGCGGGACCGATCCAAGGGGCGGGACGTGAGTGCGCTCACGTTTGAACATTACGACGGCATGGCGCAGAAGACGCTGCGGGAAATCCGCGGGCGGGCGCTGAAGGATTTTGATGTGATCGATGTCCTGATCCTGCACCGGTATGGCGAGATCGGCATCGGCGAAAACATCGTGCTGATCGTGGTTGGCGCGGAGCATCGGGCGGAGGCATTCCGGGCCTGTCAATGGTGCATCGATGAACTGAAACAGATCACGCCGATCTGGAAGCGTGAGCAGACGCCGGAAGGGGACGTGTGGGTGGAGGAGCATCCGTGAACACCGTACCGCCGGATCGCAGGCCGGCCGATGTCCGTGATATGTTCGGCCGACCGTTGAAGAGCCTGCGTCTCTCCGTCACCGACCGATGCAACTTGCGGTGCAAGTACTGCATGCCGGAGGAAGAGTACACCTGGCTGCCCCGTGAAACCCTCCTCTCTTTCGAAGAAATTACCACCCTGACGGGTATTTGCACGGAACTCGGCGTCGACAAGGTGCGCCTGACCGGCGGGGAGCCGCTCCTGCGCCGGCACCTTCCGGCCTTGATCAGAATGCTGCGGCATAACACCGGCCTCAAAGAGATTGCCTTGACGACCAACGGGGTGCTGTTGGCCGACGAGGCGGACGCGCTCCACGAGGCCGGCTTGCGCCGGGTGACCGTGAGTCTGGATACGCTCAGGCCGGAACGGTTCAAGGCCTTGACGAGGCGGGACACATTGGCGCAGGTGATCGAGGGGGTCGAGGCGGCCGTGCGGGTCGGCTTCGGCAACCTCAAGCTGGACACCGTGGCCATCCGCGGATATAACGACGACGAACTTGTGGATCTGATCGAATACGGCAAACGCGTCAACGCCGAGGTGCGTTTTATCGAGTACATGGACGTCGGCGGAGCGACCGATTGGTCCCTGGACAAAGTCGTGACGCGGGCGGCGATGCTCGATCTGCTGGGCCGGCGGTACGGGCGGATCGAGCCGGTGCAGGAGGACAGTTCGGCGCCGGCCCAGCGATTCCTGCTGCCGGACGGAACGACCTTCGGGATCATCGCCTCGACGACGACGCCCTTCTGTGCCACCTGTGATCGCAGCCGTCTCACGGCCGACGGGCTATGGTTTCTGTGTCTCTATGCGAAAGACGGGATGGATTTGCGACAGCCGTTACGGGCCGGTGTTTCTCGGGACGAGATCAAGGCGCGCATCCTCTCGGTCTGGCAGGCGCGGCAGGATCGTGGCGCCGAGCAGCGGAAGGAACTCGAGCGGCTTGGCATCCGTGCCCGGCTGGTCGAAATCGAGCGGCTTCGCGAAGATCCCCACCTCGAGATGCATGCCCGAGGGGGCTGACGGTCCGCACCGCCCATCAGGCGATGGGGTGACGGTGCGGTCCTCAATCCAGCGTCGATCCACCCGGGCACCACAGTCATGCCAGACCTTCAGTACATGACGATCCTAGGCCTCGGGTTCCTATTGGGAGCCCGCCACGCCTTGGATGCCGATCACCTCGCGGCGGTCTCGACGATCCTGTCCGGCCGCCCCAGCCTTCGCACATCCGGGTTTGTTGGATTCTGTTGGGGGCTCGGGCACACGGCGGTTTTGCTCGTGGTCGGGCTGGCCGTGATCGTGCTGAAGATGACCATTTCTGAGCCGGTCGCCCAGGCACTGGAGTTCGGCGTCGGCCTGATGCTGGTCCTGCTCGGCGGGTCGCTGGCGATGACGCTGCTCCGGGAGCAATGGCATCTCCATGTCCACCGGCATGGTGAAGAAACGCACCTGCATTTTCACAGCCACTGCCTGCAGGTGGATCACGAGCACGTGCACTGGCTGCAGTTGTCGCTGAGGCCCTTTGTCGTCGGGACGGTCCATGGGCTGGCCGGCTCCGCCGCGCTGATGTTGATGGTGCTCTCAGCCGTGCATACCGCCTGGGAGGGCGTGGCCTATATCCTGTTCTTCGGGATCGGCTCGATTCTCGGGATGGTGCTGCTGGGGGTGATGATCAGCCTGCCGCTGGTTTTTTCGGCTTCGTGCGGGCGGCGGACGCTGGCGGCGGTGCAGGGACTTGCAAGTCTTGGGAGCATCGGTCTCGGCCTGGTCATGATGGCGCGCATCGGCCTGGGCGACGGCTTCTTTTAACCTCTCCCTGTCGTCGGTCGTTTCGATCGGGGAGGCCGTTCTTCCGCCCTCCTACGCAGTGGGCTGCGCGATGTTCGGCACCGTGCGGAGTTCGTGATTCTGCGTGCGAAAATAATCGAAGCTGTGCTATCCTGCCCCATCGTTGTTGTGGCGCGGAACGGCAGCGCGAAGAAGGCGCCGATGAGCCTGGAGGGGACAAGTGAAGATCCGGGTCTTGGGCTGCCATGGATCCGATCAGCTCCTGGACGGGGCGCAGGGGCTGCATCAATGCCGGACGTGCGGGTTCCTGGTCAATGAGACCGTGATGGTGGACGCGGGCACCGTGGGGGCCGCGTTGCATCTGGCCGAGCTGAAGCGGATTCAGCAGGTGCTGCTGACCCACCTCCACTTCGATCACATCCAGGGCCTACCGACGCTGGCGGATAACCTCGCGGACGATGTGGTCGATCCGGTGGGGCTGGCCGGCACGCCGGAGGTGCTGGAGGGGCTGCAGCGACATCTGTTTAACGGACAGCTCTACCCGGACTTTCTGCACCTGCCGAATCCGCAACACCCGGTGTTTTCGCTGCATCCGCTGATCGTGGGGAAAGAGGCTGAGATTGCCGCCTTGCGCGTGACGCCGATTCGTGTGAATCACCTGGTCCCGACCGTCGGGTTTTTGATTCGTGACGGAGCCTCCTCCATCCTCTATAGCGGCGACACCTACGTCACCGAGGAAATTTGGCGCGTCGCGGCGCATGAAACGACGCTCAAGGCGGTGTTCATCGAAGCGTCGTTCCCGGACGAGATGGTCGACCTGGCTCACGCCAGTCTGCACTTGACCCCGTCGCTGCTCGCGCAGGAGTTTCAGAAGATCGGGAAACCGGAGCTGCCGGTCTACGTCTACCATCTC
>SCVQ01000063.1 GCA_004296865.1 Nitrospirota bacterium | reverse complement strand
GATGCACCACGAGGGGCACATGAGTCTGGCGGTCAACAGCGCGCGCGCGATCAGTCGCGAGATTTTCCGCGAAGAGATGCTGATCCCGGAGCAGCGGGAATTGCTGATTGCGACCATCGATCGGAAGCGGGCGGAACACAACCTGGCCGGGGTGGAAGTCTATTCGTCCAAGATGGAGGCGTTGACCAAAGCCGTCGATCCGGAGGTGCCGGCTGCGGTGCTGGATCTGCCGATCGGGCAGCTCGTCCTGCAAGTGCTGAAGGGCAAACAGGAGCTGACGTCGGTGCAGGAAGCCCAAAGCGGCCGCCTGATCCGCGCGGGCATTCCGATTGCCTCGAACGTGCGGCGCGGGGAGGTGGACGGCGTGGTCGTGGTGGACGCCTACATGCCCGACTCGCTGCTCGCCAAGATGGAAGGCATCGCGCGGCAATACACCGAATACCGCCAGATCAAGGCGCTGAAGAACCCGATCAAGGCCGGCGCCTATTTGTTCGTGGCGGTGATCACGGTCATGATTCTTTTCAGCGCCACCTGGTTCGGGTTCTACGTGGCGCGCGGGATCACGGTGCCGATTCAGCGGCTGGCGGAAGCCACCGAGGCGATTGCGCAGGGCGACCTGAACGTCCGGATCGAGGTCAAGGCCGCGGACGAGATCGGCACGCTGGTGGAGTCCTTCAACCGCATGACGGCGGACCTGAAGGGGAGCAAGTCGAATCTGGAGCACGCCAACGTCTCGCTGCGGCAGTCGAACCTGGAACTGGATCGCCGCCGCGCCTACACGGAGGCGGTGGTGGACACCATTGCGGCCGGCGTCCTCTCCATCGACCGCGCGGGCCTCATCACCACGTTCAACCCGTCGGCCGAACGCATTCTGGGCGTGCCGGGCGAGCAGGTCCGCAACCGGCCCGTCAGTGACGCCTTCAAGGAGTTGGGGTTGGATCTGTTCCAGAGCACCTACGACCGCATGCTGGCCGATGGGCGGGACGGCCTGTCGGTAGAAGGGCCGGTGGAGGTGAAGGGGAAGTTCCTGACGATCGGTCTGCACGGCTCGCGGATGAAGGATGAGGCCGGGCGCGATCTGGGCTTCGTGCTGGTCTTCGAGGATTTGACCGAGCTGATCAAGGCCCAGAAAACGGCGGCCTGGCAGGAAGTGGCGCAGCGCATCGCGCACGAGATCAAGAACCCGTTGACGCCCATTCAACTCTCGGCCCAGCGCCTGCGCAAGAAGTTCTTCGAGAAGTCGCCGGACTTCGACGGGATCTTCGACGAGTCGACCCAGGTGATCGTGAACGAGGTCACCAGCCTCAAGCGGATGGTGGACGAGTTTTCGAAGTTTGCGCGGATGCCGGCCCCGCAGATGGCCCGGGAGTCCCTGGACGAGGTGATCCGCAAAGTGGTGGCCCTGTACAGCGGAGCGCACCGTGACGTGCAATTCGAGGTCAATCTGGACGAGACGCTGCCGCCGCTGAACCTGGATCGGGAACAGATGAACCGCGTCTTCGTGAACCTCTTCGACAATGCGGTCCAGGCGATGAACCACAAGGGTCGCCTCTCCGTGACGACCAAGTATGAGCCCAAGCGTCACCGGGCGGTCATCACGGTGGCCGACGACGGGATGGGGATCAATCCGGAGGATCAAGACAAGCTCTTCGTGCCGTATTTTTCACGGAAGCGAACCGGGACCGGCCTGGGGCTGGCCATCGTGCAGCGCATCATCACCGACCACGATGGGCATATCCGCGCCGCCAACAACGAGCCCAAGGGAGCGGTGTTCACGTTCGAGCTGCCGGTGTGAAGTAGACGTGAGGCGTGATGGGTGATGCGTAATGAGTCAAGTCCTCTCCAGGTTTTCCGCTCACTCGCATAACGCATTACGCATGACGAGGGTGGGATGGCTGAATCGATCCTGATCGTGGATGACGAACCCGCGATCCTGAGTTCCGTGAGCAAGATCCTCGAAGACGAGGGCTATCAGGTGACGCTCGCCAAGAGCGGGACGGAGGCGTTGAAGCTGATCGCCACCGATCCGCCTGATTTGGTCCTGCTGGATATCTGGATGCCTGACTTAGATGGGCTGGAGACCCTCAAGCGCGCGAAGGCGCAGGCCCCCCGGTTGCAAGTCATGATGATGTCGGGGCACGGCTCTATCGATACCGCTGTTAAGGCCATCAGGCTGGGCGCCTATGACTACATCGAGAAACCGCTCTCGTTGGACAACGTCACGCTGCGGGTCCGGCACGCGCTGGACCAGCGGCGACTGGAGGAAGAGAATCTTACCCTTCGCACCAAGGTTGAGCGCCGCTTCGAGTTGGTCGGCACCTCGCCAGCCATGCAGAAGCTCCGCCAGCTCATCGCGACGGCCGGACCTACAAACGGCCGCGTGTTGATCGCGGGCGAGAACGGGACCGGCAAAGAGCTGGTGGCCCGTGCGATTCATACGCAGAGTCCCCGCCGCGACCGTCCTTTCGTGGCGGTCAACTGCGCCGCGATTCCGGAAACACTGATCGAGAGCGAGCTGTTGGGGCACGAGCGCGGGGCCTTCACCGGGGCCACGACCCAGAAGCGGGGCCAGTTCGAGCAGGCGGATGGGGGCACGTTGTTCCTGGACGAGATCGGGGACATGAGCCTCAGCACGCAGGCGAAGGTGCTGCGGGTGCTGCAGGAGCAGCAGTTCACCCGGGTCGGCGGCAACAAGCTGATCAAGGTGGATGTGCGGGTGATCGCGGCGTCGAACAAGGATTTGGCCAAGGAGATCGAGAAGGGGAATTTTAGGGAAGACCTCTACTACCGCCTGAACGTGCTGCCGATCGAGGTGCCGCCCCTGCGCGAGCGGCGGGAGGATATCCCGCTCCTGGTGAAGCATTTCCTGCACAGCCACGCGGAAGAGCAGGGGCTGAAGGTGAAGGAGGTTTGGCCGGAAGCGGTCGAGGCGCTACAGCAGTACGACTGGCCGGGTAATATCCGCGAACTGCGCAACCTGATCGAACGGTTGATGATCATGGTGCCAGGCCCGGTGATCGAGGTCTCGCACGTGGAGGCGTCGTTGCATTCCCGTCCTGTTTCCCAGGCCGTTGCGCAATCTCCCTCCGCGCTGACGATGAAGCCGTACGACTCCCTCCGCGACGCCCGCAATGCCTTTGAGCGGGACTACATCGCTCGCAAGCTGCTGGAGCACAACTGGAACGTGTCGAAGACGGCCGAAGACCTCAAGGTCGAGCGCAGCCACCTGCATCGGAAGATTAAGCTGCTCAGCATTCCATTGCGCCCCGAAAGCTAG
>SCVQ01000062.1 GCA_004296865.1 Nitrospirota bacterium | reverse complement strand
CGTGCTCTATTCGTCGATTGCAACCTACGTGATTCTCAAGCTGGTTGACCGCATGGTGGGATTGCGGGTCTCGGCGGCGGAGGAAGCGATGGGGCTGGATCTCAGCCAGCACGACGAGCGAGCCTACTCATAACTACAGGCGCGGGGCGATGGGCTATAGGCTGGAGGTGAAGATTCAGAAGGGAGTGCGTTCCTTGTCTATCGCCCATAGCCTATTGTCCATAGCCTAAGCGGAGGCCGCCATGAAACTGGTCGAAGCGATCATCAAGCCCTTCAAGCTGGACGAGGTCAAGGACGCCCTGCTGGAGATCGGCATACAGGGGATGACGGTGACCGAGGTCAAGGGCTTCGGCCGTCAGAAGGGCCATAAAGAGACCTATCGGGGGACCGAATACACGATCGAGTTCGTGCCGAAGGTGAAAATCGAGGTGGCGGTCACGGACGGTTTGGTGCCGCGCGTGATCGAGGCGATCACGCGGAGCGCGAAGACCGGCTCGATCGGAGATGGCAAGCTCTTCGTGCGTGAGCTCTTCGAGGTCGTCCGCATTCGAACGGGCGAGACCGGCGAGGGGGCGCTCTGACGCCGTGTTCGGTCACGGTCATGCGACAGCCGCCGATTCCACGGTGAAGGAACTAAGGCTTCGGCCGTTGCCGGCCGCTGAACGATAGCTGATCGAGGAGGGGCACCGCCGGTGTGCCGGCGATGTCCCTCCGATACCTTCCCCCAGGTCCGTTCGTCAGCCAACACAACACCGGTTTGCTCAGGCATAACCCATAACCATAGCCGTGGTGTGACCATGATGCGATGGGTTTGTCGTGTCGGGGGCCTTCACTTTTGTTCGACTTCTGACAAAATTGTCAGAAAGGCTTGCACCGATCCTCATCGAGAGAGGCCTTTTTAAGCCGAAAAAGACCTGGTCTGGCTGGCATTAAACTTGCTGTTTCTTTGGAGAGCGAGGGGCGATGCCGACATTGCGCTGCGATCCGAAGGGAGGCACTCATGAACACAGCGACAGAGCCGGTGAGCGTGAGCATGACTGAGCAGGGGCGGGCTTCCGTTGAACAACGGATTCTGGCCTTGTTGGAGTCTGACAAGAGCCAGACGTTCGAACAGGTGGCGACGCTCCTCCCGGACATCAGTTGGTCTCAAGTGTTCCTTGCCATCGATCGGCTGAGCCGTTCCGGCCAGGTGGTATTGCGGAAGATAAGTGGCCGGGACTATCGTGTCTCGCTCAATCGGACGAGGCCTGATGCCTGAGACACATCCCAAAGTCTGGTTGCTGATCTCCACCACGTTGCTGATGCTGACCCTTCCTGGCGTGGCCCTCTTTTACGGCGGGATGGTCCGCAAGAAAAACGTCCTGAACACGATGGGCCTTCCGTTCCTTGCGCTGGTGCTGGTCTCGCTCGCCTGGCTGGTGGGCGGCGATCTCCTGGCCATTGTTCCTGAAGCAGGGGGCGAGCGGTCCGGTACTGCTCCGTTGCTCCTTGTCTACCAGATGATGGGTGGCGCTTTGGCTTTGTCATTGATAGCCGGGGCGTTGGTCGAGCGGATTAGAGTCTCCTTTTTTCTCCTCTTCGGGCTTCTCTGGTCCCTGCTGGTCTATAGCCCGATTGCACAGTGGATGTGGGGCGGGTGGCTGGCTCATTTAGGAGGCCTCGACTACGCTGGCGGGGCAGTCCTCCATATCAGCGCCGGGGTGAGCGCGCTGGTTGCGGCGATCATGATCGGACCCCGCAAGGGCTTCGGGCGCACGGAGATGAAGCCGAACAACTTGCCCCTGTCGGTCTGTGGCGCTGCCTTCCTCTTGGTCGGTTGGTGCGGGTTCTCGGCCGGAACCGGTCTGGCTCCGATGGCGACCGTCACCGGCGCCTTTGTCACGATTCAGGCGGCGGCAGCAGCTTCTGCCCTGGCCTGGACAGCCGTGGAATGGCTGCAGCGAGACAAGCCTACGCTCTTGGGAACCATCAGCGGGGTTGTCGCAGGATTGGTGGCCATTTCGCCGGCCGCCGGCTACGTCGGCCCCCTTTCGGCGATCGTGATCGGCATCGGAGCCGGCGGGCTCTGCTACATGGTGGTGAATTTCGTGAAGCCGATTCTCGGATACGACGACTCGTTGGACGTGTTCGGCATGCATGCGGTCGGCGGCACCTGGGGCATGGTGGCAACCGGGTTGTTCGCTTCGACCGCCGCGAATCCAGACGGCAGCGACGGCTTGTTCTATGGCTACCCCTACCAGTTCTTCGTCCAGGTGGTCGCCGTACTGATTGTCTGGGCCTATGCCGGGCTGATGACCTTTCTGCTCGTGAAAAGCCTTGCGCTGGCCCTGCAACCCCGCGTCGAGGGCGAGGCGGAGATCATGGGCATGGACCTCGCTCAGCATGGGGAACGGGGATACTCATAATTGCCAGGAATTGTGAGATTGACGATTGACGGAAGAATCGATCTTGAAACAGTGACGAACTGCGGAACGAATCGGCGAATCTTCTACTCGTCAATCCTGGCAATCACACAATCGTCGATTCTGGAGGATCATGGCGATTATTCACGACGATCTCGGACGGCGCCGGTTTCTGAGTCAGGCGGTGATGGGGTTCGGCCTGCTCTTCGGGATGGGGACCCTGGCGCTGCGCTTCGTCCAGTTTCTCGTCCCCAGTCCGAAGCCCAAACGCTACGAAGCGGTCCTCATCGGCAGCGAGTCCCAGGTGCCGGTCGGGGAGGCGCTGCCGATGGATCTGAGCGGTCAGAAGATTATGGTGCTGCGGACGAATGAGGAAGTGATGGCCTTTTCCAGACGGTGCACGGACCTAGGCTGTCTCGTGTCCTGGAGCAAGGAGCGGGAACAGTTCCTCTGTCCCTGTCATCAGGGAGTGTTTGATAAGACCGGCCGGAACATTGCCGGGCCGCCACCCCGTCCGCTGGACCGGTTTGAGATCGTCAAGCGAGGCGATCAGTTGTACGTGAATATTCAGAGTAGTTAGCCATCAGCAGTCAGCTCTCAGCTTTCCTGCTGAGGTTGATAGCTGAAGGCTGATGGCTGAAAGTTCTGGGAGGCAAATAATGGCCTCAGTGACACAGCAACCACAAGTGACGGCAACCGAAGAACCGGCTCGGAAAAGCTGGATCGACTCCATCCAGAAGGACCTGCCGGAGCATCTCGACTGGTGGCCCTATACGTTGGGGGCCATTCCCCTGACTCTGTTCGGCCTGCTGGTGGCGACCGGCCTCTTGCTCACGTTTTACTATGTGCCTTCGCCGGACAAGGCCTATGAGAGTGTCGAGCAGATCACCCATGATGTGTACCTGGGCTGGTTTGTGCGAGGGGTGCACAAGTTCTCGGTGGACCTGATGATCCTGTTCCTGCTGTTCCATGTGATCCGGGTTTTTCTGACCCGCGCCTACCGGACGCCGGG
>SCVQ01000061.1 GCA_004296865.1 Nitrospirota bacterium | reverse complement strand
AGGAGTCGCTCTTGATCCGCATGGGCCTGAAGGTGGGCGATCGGCTCAAGATCGGGGAAGCCCACTTCACAATCACCGGCATCCTGCGCAAGGAATCGGACCGGGTAGCCGGCGCCTTCAGCCTGGGGCCCCGGGTGATGATCTCCCGCGAAGGCTTGACCGCCGCGGACCTCATCAAGCCTGGCAGCCGCGTGAGGGAACGGTATCTCTTGAAAGTGCCTCAAGCTGCGCCGATCGATCCCGTACTCTATGAACTCCGCGGCCGCCTCGCCAGGGATGCAGCCCGTGTGATCCATTACAAAGATGCACAGCCGCAGCTCAGGCGGTTTTTGGATCAACTGACACGCTACCTCGGCTTGATCGGTCTGACCGCGCTCTTTGTCGGCGGCATCGGCGTGGCCAGCACGGTTCAGGCCTTCCTGCGAGAAAAATTGAACACGATTGCGATTCTCAAGACGCTGGGGGCCGACTCAGCGATGATCGTCCGCACCTATCTCATCCAGGCTCTGCTGCTCGGCGCCATCGGAAGCCTGGCCGGCGTCGTGCTGGGGATCGGCTTGCAAGGCGCGCTGCCGACGCTCCTGACCAATCTGCTTCCGCTAGATGCGATCGACCTGCACACAGGCTTCTCCGTTTCATCCGTCTTGCCGATCCTGAAGGGGCTGTCGATGGGAATCCTGACGACGCTGCTCTTTACTGTCTGGCCCTTGTTGGGCATCCGCGACATCAGGCCCGCGTTGATTTTTCGGCGTGACGTGGCTGGAGCCGGCGTCTTGCAGGATGCCGGCACCGCTCGCCCACAAGTCGGACGTTGGCTGGAGTGGCACAAGTTGAAGGACACGGTCCTCTGTGTGCAATGGCTCAAGGAGCACCTGCTGACGCAACGTTCGCTGACCGCCCTCGGGACCACCGCCAGCCTGGCGATCCTGTCCATTTGGCAAGCCGGCTCATGGAGAATCGGCCTGATCTTCATCGGCGCCTTGGTGGTCGCTGTGACTCTTCTCCTGCTTGCCGCGCTGGGATTGATTCGGACGCTGCGCTTGCTCCCGAGCCCTCACTCGCTGGCGATTCGCCATGCGATCGGCAACCTGCACCGGCCCAGCAGCCAGGCCGCCGGCGTCATGGTCTCGATCGGCATCGGCGTCATGGTCATCGTGGCAGTCTCGCTTCTGGAACGGTCGCTTGTGGACCAGCTTGGCGAGAGCCGGCCCGTTGACGCCCCGACCTTCTTCTTCATCGACATCCAGCCGGACCAGAAGGACGGCCTCCTGCGTCTGATTCGCAACCGGATGCCGGACGCCGTCCCGGAAACCACGCCGCTGGTCCGCTCACGCCTTTCTAGGCTCAACGGCAAGCCGGTCGAGGTCGAAGAAACCGCCGGTGAACAAGACAAACGGGACGGGGAGGAGAAGAACGGACGAGAGAGCAGACAGGGGTGGTACCGCACACGTGAATATGTCCTGACCTTCCTGCAAGACCTGCCGAAGGACAATGTCATCGTGAGGGGAGCCTGGTGGGACTCCAAACATCCCAGCGTCAAGCCGCTGGTGTCGGTCGAGGAAGATGCGGCCAGAAACCTGGGCCTGGACCTGGGCTCCACCATCGAGTTCGACATCCAGGGCGCGACAGTCTCAGCCGAAGTGAGCAGCATCCGCAAGGTGGAGTGGGGCAACTTCTCCACGAACTTTTACATGATCCTGTCGCCCGGCTCGCTGGAGGGGGCGCCGTTCACCTATGTCGCGACTCTGCGCGTGTCGCCTGAAGGGGAAGTCCCGCTGCAACAAGCGGTGGTCGCGGCCTTTCCAAACATCACGGCCATCAATGTCGGCGATGTGATGGAGAGTTTCACTCGCATACTCGAACGCCTCGCGCTGGCAATCCGCACGATCGCCATCTTCTGCGTCCTGACCGGCGGAATCGTCATGGCCGCGGCGCTGGCAACGACCAGGTATCGACGCCTCTACGAGTCGGTGGTGCTCAAGGCCCTGGGCGCAACCCGCGGCCTCATCGCCCGCTCCTTTGCAGCCGAGTACGCCATCCTGGGCGCGGTGGCCGGGCTCATCGGGACCGTCCTGGCCAGCGCCCTGTCCTGGGCCATCATGCATTTCATCCTGGACCTCCACTGGACGCTCCAACCCGAGGTCCTCGCCACCGGCTTTCTGCTGACCGTGGTCCTCACCCTCGCGGTCGGCTTCCTCAGCACCTTTCGCATCCTGGGCCAACCGCCCCTGACGGTGCTTCGGCACGAGTAGCTGGGGATACGTGCGGGGCAAGCATCCCATTGCCCACCGTCCATCGCCGATCAGCAATTGCTAAATCCGTCTGACTGAGGCAGGATCACCTCGATGAACATCAGCCTCAGGATCGACGACCCCGCGCTGCTGACCGCAATTCAAATCCTGTGCACGATGGTGCGCGCCGGGGGCGGGCGAGCGCTTCTCGTCGGCGGCTGCGTGCGGGATGCCGCGCTGGGCCTTCCGGCCAAGGACTTCGACCTCGAGGTCTTTGGAATCGCACCGGCCCAACTGCAAAATCTCCTGCATGAACGATTTCCTCTCGACGTGGTGGGACAGGCCTTCGGAGTCATCAAGCTCCAGGGGCTTCCCATTGATGTGTCGGTGCCCTGTCGCCAGTCCACGGCCGGACCGGAGCAGAGAGCGCGTGATTTTCTGTCTGATCCCTCCATGACCTTTGAGGAGGCGGCGGCGCGGCGTGACTTCACCATGAACGCGATCGCGATCGATCCCCTGACCCAGGAGGTGCTCGACCCCTATGGCGGGCTCCGAGACCTGGACGCGCGAATCCTGCGCCACACCTCGGAGAAGTTCAGCGAGGACCCGCTCCGGGTCCTGCGCGCCATGCAGTTCGCCGCCCGTTTCAACCTGACGGTCGCCCCGGAGACGGTGTCCCTCTGTCGCACTCTCACACCGGACGGACTCCCACCGGAACGTCTCTTCGAGGAGTGGCGCAAGCTCATACTGAAAGGCCTACGTCCCTCCCAGGGACTGAGCTTTCTCCTGGACTGCGGGTGGGTCCAGTACTTCCCCGAACTGGCGCCGCTCAGCGGCTGCCCGCAAGAACCCGACCACCATCCGGAGGGCGACGTCTGGACTCACACATTGCACTGCATGGACGCCTTCGCCGGCGAACGGACCGGCGATGATGGGGAAGACCTCGTCGTCGGCTTGGCCGTCCTCTGCCACGATTTCGGCAAGCCGGCGGCGACTCAAATAGAAAATGGCCGGATCCATTCGAGAGGCCATGAGACGATCAGTGAAGCCTGCACCCGCACCTTCCTCGGTCGCCTTACGAACCAGACCGATCTCATAGAAGCCGTGGCCCCGCTCGTCCGCGCCCACTTGCGCCCGCAAGCCTTGTTTGAGGCTCAGGCGGGAGACAGCGCCATCCGCCGATTGGCGCGCGAGGTGGAACGGATCGATCGGCTGGTGCGGGTCGCCCGCTATGATCAGATGGGGAGGCCGCCGAAACCCTTCGATGGGTTCCCGGCCGGCCAGTGGCTGCTTGAGAAGAGCCGTGCGCTGGGAGTCGAGCGTGAGGCGCCGAAGCCGATCCTCATGGGCCGGCACTTGCTTGAGCTGGGGCTGGTGCCCGGTCCACGCCTTGGCGAGATACTCAAGACCTGTTACGACGCGCAGGTTGACGGGGCCTATGCCACGTTGGAAGAAGGCCTCGAATATGCCAAGCGTGTCATCGCGCGCACTGATGTGACTCAATCCTGACCATGGGCTTTCCGGTGGTGATTATGCCGGCCTTGGACCATGACCGAGGTAACGGCTGAGCATCGCGCCTTCGCGCTCACGGAAGGTCACGGCGATGCGGAGTTGCTCGAGGTACTGGTCGAGCGTCTTCCCACCGAGATCAATCTTCCGCTCGGCGATGAACCGATGCACGTCGCGCTCCAGCTCGGGTGTCGCCAGGCCAATCATGCCTTCGCACATCC
>SCVQ01000612.1 GCA_004296865.1 Nitrospirota bacterium | reverse complement strand
GGACGACCTTTGAGCGCGCAATCGATGCGGCGGCCCAATCGGGCTTCGAGGAACGTACCGGGCTGGGTGCCAGGCTTGACCATCTCTGTGGGGCTCTGGCTTCAGACGGCCACCTCATACTTTTTGAGAAAACGCGTCAACTTGCCAGACGGGTTCCCTTCCAACGCGCCTTGGCGGCACGGGGACTCAGGCCCCTGGCTCCGCCGGTTCCCATCCGATACCAGGTTGTGGAAGAGGTGGCCGACGACGGGCCGTTGTATGTCCTGGGTCGTTCTTCATGCGAGGCCGGCTTCAATGAATTGGATTGGGACGAGACTCCGGATCCGATCGAAGAGGGGGAACTCTATCGCTGCCGCGGCGCCGCAGCCGAGTCGGTGTACAAGCGGCTGCCTGAGCGGGTGGTGGTTCGAGAAGCTGCCTGGGCGGATTCCCAGGCCGGTGCGGTGCGGGCTGAATGGGGACGGTTCGCTGGCGTCTTGGCCTATCTCTACCTCACGGTTGGCGACGGGTTTCACGGCATCCTGGTTGGTCGCGAGGGGAGTGGGCAGGGACTCGATTGCCGCATCGGGCGCTGTCTGATTGACCACGAGCGGGATCGCGAAGGCGGACGGCTAGGTCTCTTGCTGGAAGATGCCTGGCTCTGCTCGGTTGGCGAAGAAGACCAGGCCCATGCTCCTCTTTATGAGAATCATATGGTTTGCGCGCAAGCAATCTGGACGCTTCTTCAGGGGTTGCCGGGACGTACGGTGCTCAGGACTTCGAGCGGCGAAACCCCCGATGGAGGGCAGCGACATGTCGAGCTTGGAGTGATGCCCGGCCAAGGGTTGGTCTATCTGTACCAGGCGACGACGTTCGACCAACGGCAACTGGTCTTGGTGGAGCGAGAGCGAGCAGCTTTGTTGGAGGCATATTATCAAGAGCTTATCTCGGAGGGGTCGCCGGCGAGCCAGTGAAATCAGGCCATAAGCAAGAAAGCAGCATCGGCGTGACGGCATGGCAGGATAAGGCTTGACCAGTATCGTCTAGGGGCCATAGAATGACCCATCAAGTCGCGCAGGGGGTGTGCTTGCGATGAACCGGCTATGAGAATTGAGTACTCAAAGGGGACGCAAGCAACCCGCGAATTGATCCAACTCCATCGGCTGACTTCGGCGGAGGCCGGTGGGCGGAAGTCGAAGGTCATGTTGATCTTTCCGCCGGACTGGTATCCCTCCGAACCCTACCTCAGTTTACCCACCTTGACCGCCGTCCTCCGGGCTGCCGGGCATCACGTGGTCCAGAAGGACGTGAACCTTGAAATGTATGACTGGTTCTTCAGTGGAGACTTTCTCCGCCTCGTTCTGAAGCGGGTGCCCAAACAACTGGACCGCCTGCGCAAGCTCTCGACGAAACGGGAATTGGAAGACTGGGAGCGGGACCTCCAACTGGCCCTCTGCGACTTGACGCGGGAACGGATCGCCGAACTGACGGACAAGGCGGAGAAGGCCAAGCAGATCGTCAGGGGCGAAGAGTTTTACGAGGCGGACAAGCTCGAATGGGCCATCACTGTATTTCGCGAGGTGACCGCGGCGATCTCGCTGGTCTATGCGCCGGCGCGGATCTGCATGCCGCCCATGGAGACGGACCTCTCGTACAAGGTGTTTGTCTCATCTGAACTGCTGGACGCGGTGCAGGACCGGCAGGTCAACGTCTATCGGGACGTCTTCGAGCAGATCCTCAAGCCGGCGATCCAGGCGGAACGGCCGGACGTCATCGGCATTTCCATCGTCCTGCAGCAGCAATTGTTTTCGTCCATGACGTTTTGCGCGCTGATCAAGGAACAGTTCCCGCACATCCACGTGACCATCGGCGGCAATACGGTCACCCGGCTCCGCGACGTGCTGCCGGCCAAGAAGAACTTGTTTGCGCTCTTCGACAGCGCGGTCATCTACGAAGGCGAGACGGCGTTCCTGCAACTGGTCGAAGCGGTCGCGGCCGGGCGGGACCTGTCCGGAATTCCCAACCTGATCTATCGCGACGGGGCGGAGATCCAGACGTCCACGTT
>SCVQ01000611.1 GCA_004296865.1 Nitrospirota bacterium | reverse complement strand
TCCTCCACTACCCCGACCCAGACTGCGTGGCCCTTCGACAGGCCCTTGCGAAGCGGTGGCATCTTTCGCCGGACCGGTTTGCCATCGGCAATGGGTCCAGCGAGTTGATCTATCTCTTGCCGTACGCGCTTTCCCTTCGCCATGCGGTGGTGGTCGGTCCGACCTTTTCGGAATATGAACGAGCGGTCGTCGCCGCGGGAGGGCGGGTGACGCATATCCATGCGACGCGACGCGCGCAGTATCAACCCTCCGTTGAGCACATCCTTGGAGCGGTTCAACGCGGAGGGAGAACGATCGACGCGCTGTTTCTCTGCAACCCCAACAGCCCGACCGGCCAGGTCCTTGAGGCCGCCTCGGTCCTGCACATCGCCAGGCGCGCTTCTGCCCAAGGCATCTGGGTGATCGTGGACGAGACCTTTGTGGAATATTGTGAAGAGGTGACGGTGCTGCCGCAGGTGGCGCGGCTTCCCCGGTTGTTGGTGTTGCGCAGCTTGACCAAGTTTTATGCCCTGCCAGGGCTCCGCATCGGCTACCTGGCCGGTGCACAAGACATCATTGCCGCCCTTCGTGGGAAACAGCCTCCCTGGTCGGTCAATGCGCTGGCCCAGGAGGCCGCATGCGTCGCCTTGCATGACCGGCGGCATGTCCGGCAGAGCCTTGCTTTCATGCGGCAGGAACGGCAGCGCCTGGTCCTTGCGCTTCAGGCGCTGCCGGGCCTCACGGTGTTTCCCTCTGCGGCCAACTTTCTGTTGGTTGAACTGCCCCGTTCTTCGCGTGCCGGACACTGTGTTCAGGCGCTGCGTCGACAAGGCCTGCTCATCCGGGACTGCTCGTCGGTTGCGGGCTTGAACGAGCGAACGATACGGGTGGCGGTGCGGACCCCTGCTCAGAACCGACGTGTCGTGGCCACCCTTCAGCAATGGCTTGCGAGGTAGCCTGTGTCCCGTCCACCGGCATCGTTTGTGACCAGGTTCAGATTGACCGGGCAGACGCTTCTCATCGACTTGGGAAAACCGCGACGGGTTCTCTCCTCTGCCCCGCGAGGAGGAGGTTTCGCCAAGGCTCGCTATGTGGTGAACCATCAGGTGGAGGCCAATCCGATTGCCTTGCCGGTCGCCGCATCAATGCCTGCCTCGCGGAGCCGGTGGCGCGATCCGGCCCGT
Organism: Nitrospirota bacterium; assembly: GCA_004296865.1. Lineage (GTDB taxonomy): Bacteria > Nitrospirota > Nitrospiria > Nitrospirales > Nitrospiraceae > SCVQ01. The sequence continues at coordinate 1,319 of SCVQ01000611.1, read as the reverse complement.
TACCTGGGAGGCGTGGGCCGGAGCCTCGGGGCGGACCATCGTTGCGTCGGACTGATGACCGCCGTCCCGATCAAGCAAGTGGTGGTCATGCGGGAGGCGGAGGGTCCTTTGTGGGTGGAAGGGTTCTTCACAGTGGGAGTCTCCAACGCGGTGCGGGCGGGAGAGCCAATCGGTTCGCCCGATGGGAAGCAAATCCCTCAGATCCCTGGCACGATCAATATGATTCTGGTGACGAATGCCAGGCTGTCGACGTCGGCCATGGTTGGCGCGGTGCAAGTGGCTACGGAGGGTAAGACGGCCGTCCTGCTTTCAGAGGGGGTGCCGAGTTGGACCGGCTTGCCTGGTGCAACGGGCACCGGGACCGACACGATTGTGGTGGTCTGTGGCGCACAAGAAACAGGGCCGGTGCTTCGATACAGCGGGACTCATACCAAGATCGGCGAACTGATCGGACGACTGGTCAGCCGAGGTGTCAAAGAAGGGCTCGCAAGGTCGGCGCGTTGGTCAAAAAGTTTGCCAAACAGGCAGTTTCGTCGAAGGGGACCTGTGCATAAGATTGGATGAGTACGTTATGCCTGCGAACCACCATGAAGAACGATCCAATTGTCTGGGCTTGGGCTGGACAAGACAGAAGCGCAAAAGAGTTGTTTGCCACCGTATGTTGGGGGTTCCATACGGTCATCCACTAAGATGTCTAAGTAACGGAAACCGCGATGATTTGGCAGCACAAAATTTGTGCAGTCTGCTACGTGGGGCTGGTTTCCTTATTGGCCCAACTTCATTCACAGGGTTACCCACAGCCAGTCAACAGTTTTTGGGGACAGGGAAAATAGGTTTTTGAGGCGTCGATTTACGAGACACGCGTGGGATGTGGTGATCGGTGATTGGAAACTCGAAACCGCTCGCTACGCGCCGTTTTGGAGGTCCGGACTCATCCGGTTTCGCATGGGGACTGACGGAAATGATGTGGCAAGTTGAAACGCCTCTCGGAACGGAGGTTTGCTCGTGAGCGCCCGCAAAACGTCGTGCCTGGAGAGAAAAATAAGCTGGGTTGCGAGAAGAAGCGGCGCGTTCTTGTCCGTGCAAATAGGGAGGGCTTGTTGGTATAATGCGCGCCGCTGTGGCCGGAAGATCGAGCATGCGCTGCCCGTGCTGTCGGCGCGAAGTGGACTGGGAGGAAAATCCCTGGCGTCCTTTTTGCTCGGAACGCTGCCGGATTATTGACCTTGGTGTCTGGGCCGATGAGCGGTATCGTATCGCTGGGACGAGTTCTGAATCTGCCGCATCGTCAGAGCCGGAAGGGGGAAAATTCCACGATG
>SCVQ01000610.1 GCA_004296865.1 Nitrospirota bacterium | reverse complement strand
GCGGGCGCTATGTCGATTGCACGGTCGGGCAAGGCGGCCTGGCTTCTCGCATCCTTGAGCTGAGCGGGCCGGATGGAGTGTTGATTGGCATCGATCGAGACGAAGCGGCAATTGAAACGACTCGGAATCGTCTCAAGCGATTCGAGGGCCGCGTGCAGCTCATTCGGGGAAATTTTCGCGAGATCAAGCAGCACCTGACGTCGGTCGGCGTGTCGGAGGTTGACGGCGTGGTCTTTGATCTTGGAGTGTCGTCGGCTCAATTGGACCAGCCTGAGCGAGGCTTCAGTTTTCTCGCTGACGGTCCGCTCGATATGCGCATGGACCGCAGCAGCGGTCCGACGGCCGCCGATCTTCTCGCTCGGCTTCCTGAATCCGAACTAGCGGACCTGATTTACCGGTACGGCGAAGAGCGGTACTCGCGGCGGATTGCCCGCGCGATCGTTCGCGCCCGCGAGATGCGCCCGCTGCAGACCACGGGTGATCTGATGGACGCGATACGGGGTGCGGTCCCTTCGTTCTATCGTCATGGACGCCTGCACTGTGCGACGCGCACATTTCAGGCGCTGCGGATCGCCGTTAACGGCGAGCTTGAGGTCCTGGAAGAATCATTGCGGGCCGCTGCCGGTGTGCTGACGCCGGGCGGCCGGCTCTGCGTGATCTCCTTTCATTCGCTCGAAGACCGCATCGCCAAGCAGACCTTTCGGGCCCTGTCGCAGGGCGCGGCTCCCTGCCTGCTGACGCTCACCAAGAAGCCGGTGGTCTCAACAGAGGCCGAGCGTCGCGCCAACCCGCGTGCCCGCAGTGCCAAGCTGCGGGTTGCCGAACGGCTTCCTTTGCAGAGGTCGGCATGAGCACGATCCTCGTGGTTGAGGATGAGCCGCAACTCCGTCTCCTCTACGCCGAGTTCTTGCGTCTGCTGGGCTATCGGGTCTGTTCGGCGCGAAACGGCCGGGAGGCCTTGGCGCTTGCGGAGCAGGAGTCGTTGCAGATGATCGTGCTCGATGTCGACCTGCCGGACATGAGCGGGGTCGATGTGCTTGGCAGGCTTCGTCGCGGGAACTTCGCGGGGAAGGTGCTGCTGTTGGCCGGTGCTCGCGACGAGGCCATGCTGGGGCGGGTGCATGAGTGGGGCGAAGCGGACGTGATGGGCAAGCCGTTCGGGTTGGAGGACCTGGCGCGGGTGGTTTGCAACAGGCTGGCTCCAGGGGGTGAGGAACGGCATCGGGCAGGGGGATCGAAGGGGGTCATGCATGGCGAACGCGATGAGCGGTTTGTCGGCGAAGGACAGGGCATGAAACGCCGCGCCGCATTCGGTGGGGTCTTCGCGCTTGCGGAAGATCTCATTCATGGGAGGATGCCATGAAAACAGTGGTGTTTGCAGCCGTGATGGCCGTGCTGCTGCTCTATGTGTGGGAGCGGGTCGATATCGTGCGGGTCGGGTATCACGTCGAGCGGTTGAAGTCCAAAAAGGTCGCGCTGCAGCGGGAGCGCGACGAACTGCGCGTGAAAGTGTCCGCCTTGACGGCGCCGGAGCGGATCGCACGCGCCGCCACGGAACAATTGGGCATGATGCCGCCCCGGCAGGGGCAGGTCGTGCTCGTGCGGGTTGAGCCGACGGCGCCGGCCGATGCAGGGCCGCCCATGCCGGAGTTGCGCTTGGCGAAGAGCGAGGTGGGAGGACGAATGCCGTGACGGCAAAAGACCCGCAACGCCTGCGCCGGATCGTTGTCGCGTTCGTCTTGATGCTGGGGTTTGCGGGAGTCCTCTGCCGGCTCTTTACCCTGCAGGTGTTGCAGGCCGCCGAATTGACGGTGCGGGCGGATCGACAGCACCGGAAAACCGTCACCGTCGAGGGAGGCCGGGGTGGGATCTACGATCGGCAAGGCAAAGTCTTGGCCATCAATATGGATGTGCCGTCGGTGTTCGGTGTGCCGACGTCGCTCGAGAACCCTTCGGGCGTGGCGCGTGACCTCGCCCGCGTGCTTCACGTCCGGGCCGACGAGATCGAACGGAAGCTCAGGCAGGAGCGGAGTTTCGTCTGGATTGCGCGCAAGCTGGACCCCGAACAGGGGCGAAGCCTGGAGAGCTTGTCGCTAGAGGGGATCGGCACGGTCATGGAGGGGCGTCGTTTCTACCCGAAGGGACCGCTGTTGGCCCACGTGCTGGGCTTTGCGGGGATGGACGGGCAAGGGTTGGAGGGCATCGAGCGCCGGTACGAGTCGTACCTCCACGGCGAGAAGCAACTGGTGGTGCTGCAGCGGGACGCCCTGGGACGTACGGTGTTCCCCAAGGGGCTCAACGAGCAGGCGCCCTCGGCCGGGCACAACGTCACCCTCACGATCGATGAAGTGATCCAGTACATCGCGGAGAAGGAATTGGATGAGGCGGTGGCCACGACGCGGGCGAAGGGAGGGGTGGCCGTCGTCATGGAGCCGCGGACCGGTGCGATCCTGGCCTTGGCCATCAGCCCCAAGTTCGACCCGAATGCCGTGCGTGCGGTGTCCCCGGACCGCTGGCGAAACCGCGCGCTCACCGACGCCTATGAGCCCGGCTCCACCATGAAGGTCTTTATCGCGGCCGCCGCGCTTGAGGAAAAGGTGATGGAGCCGGGGACGCTGATCCATGGAGAGAACGGCCAGATGACGGTGGCCGGCACGGTCATCCACGACCATGAGAAGTCCGGCTGGATCACGTTTTCCCAGGTGATCCAAAAGTCCAGCAACATCGGGGCGGCAAAAACCGCCATGGCGTTGGGCGAAGAGCGGGTCTATCGCTACATCAGGGCCTTCGGTTTTGGAGAAAAAAGTGAAATCGACCTGCCGGGTGAGGCGGCCGGGTTGGTCAAGGAGCCGAAGAACTGGGGCCGTCGGTCGCTGGCCTCCATGGCCATCGGCCAGGAGATCGGGGTGACGGCGTTGCAACTGGTGACGGCCGTCTCAGCCGTGGCCAACGGCGGGTGGTTGATGAAGCCCTATGTGGTGTCGGACGTGCGCGATGGAAAGGGACAGGTGGCGGCGCAGAACAACCCGCAAGTCCGTCGGCGTCCGATTTCAGCCGAGACGGCCAAGACACTGACGGGAATCTTGGAGGGAGTCGTGACGAACGGAACCGGGGCCAAAGCCGCGGTGCCGGGGTATCGAGTGGCAGGGAAAACCGGGACCGCGCAGAAGATCGATCCGCAGACCGGAGCCTATTCCTCCACGCTCTTTGTGGGGTCCTTTACGGGGTTCGTGCCGGCTGAGAACCCTCGGCTGGCGATCGTGGTGATCATCGACGAGCCGCATGCTGAAGCCTGGGGCGGGGTGATTGCGGCGCCGGTTTTCAGGCGGATCGCCGAGCAGGCGCTGCCGTACCTGGGCGTCTCCTCCCAGGCGCCGGTCAAGCTGGCTCTGGCCATGGTGGGAGACCCCACGCCATGACGTTGGCCGAGCTCATTGCGCCGCTGCCGGTGGTGGAGCGGGAGGGATCGCTGGGGGTCGAGATCACTGGGTTGACCGACGATTCGCGTGCGGTGAAGTCCGGCAGTTTGTTTGTGGCGGTCAAGGGGGAGCGCGCCGACGGCCATGCGTTCCTGCGACAGGCCGTGGCCGCGGGAGCCTCCGCGCTCGTGGTGCAGGAGCGGGTCGCCGCCACGATCGGGACCGTCACGGGCGAAAAGGCCGTGCCAATCGTGCGCGTGGACGATTCGCGACGCGCCTTGGGCCTCTTGGCGAGTCGCTTCCACCAGGAGCCGTCTTCACGCCTCAGCATGATCGGGGTCACCGGGACGAACGGAAAGACCACCATCACCTATTTGTGCAGGGGAGTCCTAGAGGCGGGCGGGAAGAAGGTGGGGCTCATCGGCACGGTGGCCTATCACATCGGAGCGGAGCGGCTGGCCGCGTCCCACACGACGCCGGGGGCGGTCGAACTCCAGGCGCTCCTGGCCCGCATGGTGGCGGCCGGACTGGATGCCGCGGTCATGGAGGTCTCCTCCCACGCGTTGGCGTTGGATCGCACCGCCGGCTGCGAATTTGATGCGGCGGTCTTTACGAACCTGACGCAAGATCATTTGGACTTCCATACGGACCTGGAGCAGTACTTCCAAGCCAAGCTGCGCCTGTTCACGGGCCTCGCCTCGGTCGCGCTCAAGCCGCGTCCCAAGCGCGCGATCGTGAACGTGGACGATGAGCGCGGGGAGCGCGTGTGCAAGGCCTGCCGTGTTCCGGTCTGGACCTATTCCATCAAGCGGCCGTCCGACATCCGGGCCGAGGACGTCCGCCTCTCGCTGGCCGGCACGAGTTTTACGGCTGCGACGCCGGGCGGGCGGTTCCCGGTGGAAAGCCGATTGGTCGGGGAGCACAATGTCTACAACATGCTGGCGGCCATCGGGGTTGGGCTGCACGAACGGCTTTCGCCGGAGCAAATCCGGGCCGGCCTCCAGGCGGTTGTGGCCGTGCCCGGACGATTCGAGCGGGTGGAAGCCGGGCAGGACTTCACCGTGGTGGTAGACTATGCCCATACGGAGGATGCCCTGGCCCGCCTGTTGACCGCCGCGCAGGCGCTCAAGACCGGCCGCATCATCACGGTCTTCGGCTGCGGCGGCGACCGCGATCGCGGCAAGCGGCCGAAGATGGGGCGAGTGGCGGCGCAGATGAGCGATCTGGTGATCGCGACGTCGGACAATCCCCGCAGCGAAGACCCGATGGCGATTTTGGGGGAAGTGGAAACGGGCTTGCGCGGGACGTCCGGTCCGAACGGGGCGTCGAGCCGGTACGAAATCATTCCCGATCGGCGCCTGGCCATCGAGGCGGCGATCCGAGCGGCTGAACCGGGAGACATGGTCCTGATTGCGGGGAAGGGCCACGAGGATTATCAGATCGTCGGCGCCCAGCGCATCCATTTCGATGATCGCGAGGTGGCGAGGGACGCCATAGACCGATGCCGACGCTAATGGCGCCAGTCCGGCCTCGCGCGCAGGCCGGCGAAATGGGTGATGAGATGCCGCTTTTTACCGTCGAGGAAGTCATGGAAGTCACCGGCGCGCGTCTGGTGTCGGGCGACGTGTCTCGTGCGCAACGGGGAGGGATCCGGCGACTCTGTACCGATTCGCGGGCGGTGCGTCGCGGGGACTTGTTTGTCGCGCTCGCAGGCGAGCGGTTTGACGGGCACCGGTTTGTGGACGCCGCGTTCAGGCTCGGCGCAGTGGGTGCCATCGTGCAGGCGGGAAGCTGGGAGAGCGTCCCGCGTCCGACGAGTCCAATCCCGGGCGGGCGCTCTCGCGGGCCGAAAGCTCCGGCGAACATGCTCCTGCTGCTGGTGCCGGATTCGCTGCTGGCTTTTCAGCAGCTGGCGGCGCATTACCGGAGCCGGTTCCGCATCCCGCTCGTGGCGGTGACCGGGAGCAACGGCAAGACGACGACGAAGGAGATGGTGGCCTTGGTGCTGGCGGAGCGCGGGACCGTGCTGAAAACCGAGGGGAACCTGAACAATCGCATCGGGGTGCCTCAGACCTTGTTTCGACTGACCTCACGCCATGATGCGGCGGTGGTGGAGATGGGGGTGGATCGCAAGGGGCAGACCACCCGTCTCTGCGAGATTGCGAAGCCGACCATCGGGCTGATCACCAACATCGGGCCGGACCACCTGGAGTTTTTCGGCAGCCTGGAGGTCTCCGCCCAGGCGAAGGGGGAGTTGCTGGACCTGCTGCCGGAAGACGGCGCGGCCGTGCTGAATGCCGACGACGCCTACTTCGGCTATCTGGCTGCACGGGCCCGCTGCCGGGTGCTGTCCTTCGGTCTCGCCGCTGGCGCGCAGGTACGGGCTCAGGATGTTGCGCCGGACCCTCGCGGACAGACGTTCCAATTGATGCTGCCCGACCGGGCGCGAGGCACGCGCGTGCTGTTGCCGGCGCACGGAGCGCACAACCTCTCCAATGCCCTGGCGGCGGCGGCGGTGGGTCATGCCCTCGGCCTGAGCGGCGCGGCCATCGCCCGTGGCCTGGGCCGGTTCAAGCCGGCGGCGATGCGGTCGCAGGTGAAGGTCTGGAAAGGGCTGCGGATCATCAACGACTGTTACAATGCGAATCCGGCTTCCATGAAGGCCGCCATCACGCTCTTGGCCGAATTGGCCGCGGGGGGGCGGTCGATCGCGGTGTTGGGCGATATGCTGGAGCTGGGGCCTGAGGCTCGGGCCTTCCATCGGGAGGTCGGCGCCTATCTGGCCGGTCAAGGGGTCGCCCATCTGGTTGCCTGCGGAACCTTGGGGCGGGATCTGGCGGAAGGGGCGCGGAAAGCCGGGATGGCGCCCGAGCGGATCAGAGAAGCGCCGGATTCGCTCGCCGCCGGTGAGCTGCTGAAGGACTTCGTGCAGGCGGGCGACGTGGTGCTGGTCAAGGCGTCTCGCGGCATGCAGATGGAACGGGTCATCGAACGATTGATGAAGGCTGAACGATGAACGCTGTCGCAGAGACGATGGGTTCCGCCGTTCAGCAGTCCTCGTTCTTCGATCATCGCTTTTCAACGGGATGGGTGAACTGACCGATGCTCTACCTCTGGCTCTACCCGCTGCACACCGAGTTCTCCTTTCTGAATATCTTTCGCTATCTCAGTTTTCGGATCATCTATGCGGCGGTGACGGCCTTTCTCCTGGCCTTCATCTTGACGCCGCCGTTGATCCGCAAACTGCAAGCGATGCGGATGGGTCAGCATGTCAGGGAGGACGGGCCCAGTCGCCACCTCGCCAAGACCGGGACCCCCACGATGGGAGGGCTGCTGATCGTCTTTGCGGTCGTCCTCTCCACGTTGCTCTGGGCGGATGTGACGAACCGGTACGTGTGGCTGGTGGTCTTCGCGACCGTCGGGTTCGGGCTCGTCGGGTTTTTCGACGACTATCTGAAGTTCGTCGGGGGCAAGTCGAAAGGGCTGTCGGCTTCGCAAAAGTTCCTCGCCCAAGGCCTCGTGGCCTTCGGCATCGGCCTGTTCTTTTATTTCACGCCGGGCTACTCCACGCAACTCAGCGTCCCCTTCTTCAAAAATTTCACGCCGGACCTCGGGCTTTTTTACATCCCCTTTGCGATCCTCGTGATCGTCGGGAGTTCCAATGCGGTCAATCTGACCGACGGGCTCGACGGCCTGGCGGTGGGGCCGGTGATGATCGCGTCAATGGCCTATACGATCGTGGCTTATGTGGTCGGCAATCGGGTGACGTCCGACTACCTGCTGATCCCCTATATCGAAGGGGCGGGGGAATTGGCCGTGTTTACCGCCACGATTTTCGGGGCCAGCCTGGGGTTCCTCTGGTTCAATACGTACCCGGCCTCCGTCTTCATGGGCGATGTGGGCTCGCTTCCGCTCGGCGCGGCCCTGGGGACCGTGGCGGTCGTGAGCAAGCACGAACTGTTGTTGCTCCTGGTGGGAGGCGTTTTTGTGATCGAGGCCATTTCGGTCATCTTCCAGGTGGCGTCTTTCAAGTCGCGCGGGAAGCGGATCTTTTTGATGGCCCCCATCCACCATCACTTTGAGATGAAGGGATGGGAAGAACCCAAAGTGGTGGTGCGTCTGTGGATCATTGCGATCTTGTTGGCGCTGCTGAGTCTGAGCACGTTGAAGTTGAGATAGTGACGAGTGACAGGTGACGAGTGGGAGCCAGAGATGAGGTATAGGACCACTGGCCCGTCACGCGTCACCCGTCACGGGCAATGGACCAGTGAGCGATGAATGACGGCGAAGGGGCCTTGACCGAACTCAAGGACAAAAAAGTGACGGTCGTGGGATTGGCTAGAAGCGGAGTGGCGGCGGCGCGGCTGCTGCAGGCGGTCGGCGCCAAGGTCACGGTGGCGGACGCGAAAGAGGATGCGGATGTGGCCACGGTGCTGTCCCAATTGGACCGACGGGCCCTGACCGTGATGGTGGGGCGTGGCTATGAGTCGGCGCTGGAAGGGGCCGAACTGGTGGTGATCAGTCCGGGGGTTCCCTACCGGATGGCGGCGCTGCAGGCGGTTCGCCGCCGTGGGGGCCGGGTGATCGGAGAGTTGGAACTGGCGTCTTGGTTTCTGACGGCTCCGGTCCTGGCCATCACCGGGACCAACGGCAAGAGCACGACGGTGACGCTGGTGGGCCTGCTCCTGGCAGAGAGCGGGAAGCGGGTGTTTGTGGGGGGCAATCTCGGCACGCCGCTCTGCGAGGCGGCGTTGGCCTCCCATCAATGGAAGAGCCAAGGCCGGGGAGACGCCAAGGGGCCCTACGACTACGTCGTGGCGGAGGTTTCCAGCTTTCAGCTCGAGACGATCGAGCGGTTTCATCCCTGGGTGGCGGCGGTCTTGAACGTGTCGACGGACCACATGGACCGGTATGAATCCCTCCAAGATTATGTGGCGACAAAGGCCAGGATTTTTGAAAACCAGACCGCCGAGGACTTCGCCCTCTTGAACCGGGACGACGAGCGGGTTGCGGAGTTGGATCGGGGTCTGCACGCCAGGGTGTTGGGGTTCAGCCGGACGAAGCCGGTCGAGGCCGGCGCCTACCTCGACGGCGATCGCGTGATGGTGGCGGTGGGGGGACGGATCGATGCGGTCTGTCGAAGAGAGGAAATTCGGATCCCCGGCGGGCACAACCTGGCCAATGCGATGGCGTCTCTGACGATCGGCCTCCTGTGCGGGTGCCCGCTCGAGGCGGCCCGGCGTGTGCTGCGGACGTTCCCCGGGCTCGAACATGCGCTGGAGATCGTCCGGGAACGTGCGGGAGTGACCTTCGTGAATGATTCGAAGGGCACGAATGTGGATGCGACGTTGAAGGCGTTGGAGAGCTTCGACCG
>SCVQ01000609.1 GCA_004296865.1 Nitrospirota bacterium | reverse complement strand
ATTTCGTTTGAACGTGCTGGCGATTGGCGCCCTTCTTTTGTTCGCACTCTCCGCTTGCCGGACCGTTGCGCTATCCGAGCCCCCGATTGTCGTCAAACGCGCGCAGATGCAGATGGGCACGATCGTGCAGATCACGGCCGTGGCGCCTACGGAGGCTGTTGCGCAGCAGGCCGTGACGGCCGGGTTCCAGGAGATCCACCGATTGGAAGGGCTGTTGAGTACCTGGATCCCGATCAGCGAACTCTCGCGTGTGAACGAAGCGGCCGGCCGCGAACCAGTGAAAGTCAGTCCCGAGACCATGCTGATCCTCAAGCGGTCGATCGAGATGGCTGGGCTCACGGAGGGAGGATTCAATATTGCCATCGGTCCAGCGGTCGACGCGTGGAAGGTGACCGAGGAGACCAGGATCCCGGACGAAGCGGAATTGGTTCGTCTGAAGCCCCTGGTCGATCTGTCGCAAGTCAGGCTGGACGAGCAGGCCGGCACCGCCTATTTGGCCAAGCCGGGGATGCGCGTGGATGTCGGGGGGATCGGGAAAGGCTTTGCGGCTGATCGGGCTGTTGCGGTGATGCAGGCGACCGGAGCCATTGCCGGAGTGGTGGCGCTCTCCGGCGACATCAAGACCTTCGGCAAGATGCCTGACGGTTCCCCGTTTTTGTTCGGCATCCAGCATCCGCGGAAAGAAGGTGCGTTGCTGGCGCGAGTAGAGCTACGGGACGAAGCCATCTCGACGGCCGGGGACTACGAGCGGTTTTTCATCCGTGACGGGGTCCGCTATCACCACATCCTCGACCCTGCCACCCTGCAACCGGCCCGTGGCTGTCAGAGCGTGACCGTCGTTGCCCGCGAAGGCACGGTGGCCGACGGCTTGGATACCGGTATTTTTGTGATGGGCCCGGATCGTGGCATGGAACTGGTCGAGCGGCTGCCGGGGGTGGAAGCGGTGATCGTGGACAGTCAGGGAGAGGTCAGGGTCTCATCGGGGTTGAAGGATCGCCTGCAGATCGAAACGCCGAGGCGCTGATGGCCGGCGAAGGGGGACGGGTTACCGCTCCAACCTGTAACTGATCGGGACCTGCACGACCACCTGGGGGCGTCCCAAGGGGTGATGGAGGGTCAACGGAGAGGCCCGCTTCATAATTTCCAACGCGTCATGATCCAACACATCGTGTCCTGAGCTTTGCATGATGGTCAAATCCAGAAGGTGGCCATCGTCTCTGATCACCGCCCGCAAGACCACCTTCCCTTCCCACCGGTTCATTCGAGCCTGTTGCGGATAGTGCTTTAATTGCTCGACGCGGCTCCACAGCGCCTTGGCTAACCAGCCATAATCGGTCTTGGTCGTCGAAACGGAGCGGGCCGGAGGCTCCTGGGCGGAGGCTTGCTCGACGGGGGCCTGGACTGGTTGCGGAACTGCGACCTGGGGCGACGATTCCATGACCGTACGAGCCACCTCGGGTGGCACGGGCGGGGAGACGGGAGTCGGATTGGCGAAGGCTTGAGGTGCCGCATGGGCAGTCTGTGACGGCTCCTGCGGAACGGCGTGGGCCTTTGCAGTGGTCCGGGCTTCATCGGTTGCTGGAGGAGAGGACGATGCGGTCACGGGTTCGGTCGATCCCCGCTCCATCTCAACGGGTCGAGAAGGCGTTTGGGCAATCGGCGCAGTCTTCTTGATCTCTTGCTGTGGTGCTTGCGTTTCTTGACGAGGTGCCGGCGGTGTGGAGACAGCCGGCGTTGGCGACAGGGGTTGAGCGACTTGCGTGGCTGGCCGCGTTTCAATCGGCGTTGCCTTGGCCGGCGGCGACTCGATCGTCTGTGTGGGAGACGTTGGCCGAACCGGGTTGGCTTGGGCCTGTGCCGGCTTCTCGATCGGCTGAGACTGGCTGGGGAGCGGCGTCTCGGCCGTTTCGACGACGGCGACCTCCCACTTGAACGGTTCCTGCTGAGGGACCAAGTGTACGTCTGCGACCAGCGCGACAGCCGCACTGATCGCCAGTGCATGCAACAGCACGGACAAAGCCCAGCCCTGGGCGTACT
>SCVQ01000608.1 GCA_004296865.1 Nitrospirota bacterium | reverse complement strand
TGTGGGATCAAGCCCTACAAGCCCTCAAAAGAGTGGAGCGATCGATGGGCGCCCGCTTTGGCGATCCCGCCAACCCGCTGCTGGTGTCCGTCCGTTCGGGTGCCAGGGCGTCGATGCCGGGCATGATGGACACGGTGCTGAACGTCGGACTGAACGAGCGGACCGCCGAGGGACTGGCCGCCAAAACAAAGAACGAACGCTTCGCCCAAGACAGTTACCGGCGCTTCATCACGATGTTCGCCAGCGTGGTCATGAACGTGCCGCGCGAACGCTTCGAAGAACTGCTCCAGCACATGAAGGCCGCCCATGGCGTGAAGCAGGACACGGAACTGGACGCCAAGGCCTTGAAGGATCTGGTCCGTCAGTTCAAACATGCGGTGCAGAAGGAAACAGGGCGGGAATTCCCCGAGGACCCGATCGAGCAGCTCCGAATGGGCATCGATGCCGTTTTTTCCTCCTGGTACGGAGCCCGGGCCGTCACCTACCGGCGCCTCTATGCCATCCCGGACAGTTGGGGCACCGCCATCAACGTCGTCGCCATGGTCTTCGGCAACATGGGCCAGACCAGCGGCACCGGGGTCGCCTTCACCCGCAATCCGGCTTCCGGCGAACCGATCTTCTTCGGCGAGTGCTTGCTCAACGCGCAAGGCGAAGACGTCGTGGCGGGCATCCGCACGCCGCTGCCGGTCGCCGACCTGGCCAAGACGCTCCCGCACGCCTATCGGGAATTGGTCAAGACCTACCGGACGCTCGAACGGCATTACCGCGACATGCTGGACCTGGAATTCACGATCCAGGAGGGCAAGCTCTACATGCTGCAGACCCGGGTGGGGAAGCGGACCGGCATTGCGGCGGTGCGCATCGCGGTCGATCTGGCCAAAGAAGGCGTGATCGACAAACGCGAAGCCGTGCTCCGTGTCGGACCGGAGCAACTCTCCCAGTACCTGTACCCGATCTTCGACTCGGCGGAAGAAAGCAGGCATCAGTCGATCGGCAAAGGGCTGGCGGCAGGTCCCGGCGCGGCAGCCGGCAAAATCGCGCTGACGCCCGATCGGGCCGTCGCGATGCAGGCGCGCGGCGAGCGCGTCATTCTGGTTCGACAGGAGACCAGCCCGGACGACATCCACGGCATGCACGCGGCCCAGGGGTTTCTCACCGCCAGGGGCGGCATGACGTCCCATGCCGCCGTGGTCGCCCGGCAAATGGGAAAAGTCTGCGTGGCCGGATGCGACGCGGTGGAAGTGAACGACGGCACCACGGTCAAGATCGGCCCGTTGCTCTTGAAGGAAGGCGATTACCTGTCCATCAGCGGCTTCACCGGCCATGTCTACGGCGGCGACATCCCGGTGGTGGCGTCTGAAGTCATCCAGGTGATTCAGGGCAAGCTGGAAGCGCGGCGGTCTGAAAAATACCAGCGCTTCTCGGCCTTCCTGAAATGGGCCGACGAATTCCGCACGGTGAAGGTCCGGGCCAATGCGGACACCCCCGATCAAGCGATGATCGCGCGGGGGTTCGGGGCCGAGGGGATCGGACTCTGCCGGACAGAGCACATGTTCTTTGCCGAGGACCGCATCCCGATCATGCAACGGATGATCCTGGCCAGAACGACCGACGAGCGCGAGCGATACCTGGCCCAGTTGCTGCCGCTGCAAAAGCAGGACTTCATCGGATTGTACCGGCAGATGCAGGGCTTCCCCGTCACGATTCGCTTGCTGGACCCGCCGCTGCACGAATTCCTCCCCAAGCGGGAAGACCTGATGGTGGAGATCGCCAGGCTGGAACTGACCGGGGGGGACCCCGCGCTGGTCGAGGAAAAACGCCGGCTCCTGGCTCGGGTGGAAGAACTCCACGAATTCAACCCCATGCTGGGACTCCGCGGCTGCCGGCTCGGCATCACGATGCCGGAGATCACCCGCATGCAGACGCGGGCCATCATCGAGGCGGCCTGCGAGGTGACACGAGAGGGCAAAAAAATCGTTCCTGAAATCATGGTTCCGCTGGTCGGGATGGCGTCGGAAATGAAAGCCCAAAAAGACCTCGTGCGCGAAGTGGCGGACGAGACCTTGAAGCGCTGCGGAGCCAAGCTCTCCTATCTGGTGGGCACGATGATCGAGTTGCCGCGGGCCGCCGTCACCGCGCGGCGGATCGCGGAAGAAGCCGAGTTCTTCTCCTTCGGGACCAACGACCTCACGCAGACCACGTTCGGATTTTCACGGGACGATGCCGCCAAGTTCATCGGGTTTTACATGCGGCGGCAGGACAGTTGTCCCCATTGTTTGAGCACCGACGTTGACTGGAAGGAGATGGTCTGCCGGAGCTGCGGCGTGACTATCGCCACCAAGGCCGAGAACATCCTGGAGACCGACCCCTTCGCCGTCCTGGATCGGGAAGGGGTGGGAGCCATGATGAAGATGGCGATCGCGGAAGGCCGCCTCACCCGTCCGGACATCAAACTGGGGATTTGCGGGGAGCACGGAGGCGATCCGAGTTCGGTCGAATTCTGCCACCAACTCGGGCTCGACTACGTGAGTTGCTCTCCCTACCGAGTCGCGATCGCACGCCTGGCTGCGGCGCAAGCGGCCTTGACGGGACAGACTGCTCCCTCAGCCGGAACGGCTCAGGGGAAGCGCAATGGAACGAAGGCTTCCCGTGCCGCTCGTCGCCCTGCGCGGAAAAGTCGCACCGCTCCCCACCGGAAAACATCCCGTAGCCGCACAGGCCAATCCCGCAAATCACGGTGAAGCCCTCCTACCTCGATCACCGGTACATGGCCCTGGCCCTTCGTCTGGCCGCCAAGGGCCGTGGCATGACCAGCCCCAATCCCATGGTCGGGGCGGTGGTCGTGAAGGGGGGCAAGGTTGTCGGGGCAGCCTATCACCGACGCGCCGGTGAGCCTCACGCCGAAGTCCTTGCCCTTCAATCAGCCGGCAGCCTCAGCCTGGGCGCGACGCTCTACGTCACCCTCGAGCCTTGCTGTCATGACCGCAAGCGCACCCCCCCCTGCGTGCCGGCCCTGATAGCCGCCGGTCTGCGTCGCATTGTTGTGGCAATGCGCGATCCCAACCCCACCGTCAGCGGGCGAGGGATCGGCCTCCTGCGAAAGGCCGGCATCGAAGTCGTCACGGGGTGCTTGCGCGACGAAGCCCAACGGCTGAATGAAATCTATTGCCATTGGAGACGCACCGGCCTGCCCTTTGTCATTCTCAAAACCGCAATGACCCTGGACGGCAAGATCGCCACGGCCGGCGGCGAGTCCCAGTGGATCACCGGTGAAGACGCCCGGCAACATGCCCACCGCCTTCGGAGCCGGATGGACGCAATCCTGGTGGGAGCCAACACGGTCCTCCACGATGATCCGCGCCTCACCGTCAGGCTGGCCGGGCGGAAATCAAGTCGGACGCAACAACGACAACCGCTGCGGGTGGTGCTAGACAGTCGACTTCGCATTCCCTTGACCGCTCGCGTCTTCTCACCGAGGACTCGCGCCGAAGCCGACATCGGGACCTTCGTCGCCACGACGACCGCCGCACCCCAGAAGCAGATTGAACGACTGCGGATGCGGGGCATCTCCGTGCTCGTCCTGCCGGCCCAGAAGAAGCGGGTGCCCTTGCGAACCTGCCTCAAACGACTGGCGCAACAGGACATCAGCAGTGTCTTGATCGAAGGCGGAAGCGAGGTCAATGCGTCCGCGCTACGGGCTGGGCTGGTCAACCGGGTTGTCCTGTATATTGCCCCGCACCTCTTGGGAGGGCAAGACGCCAAGAGCGTCATCGGCGGACGGTCCCCCGCGCAATTGGC
>SCVQ01000607.1 GCA_004296865.1 Nitrospirota bacterium | reverse complement strand
GACTTCCGCGTGGCAGGCCCCACCATTACCGGGCCGCTGTTCAATGCCCAGATTCTGGGATTCCAACAGAAAGCTGCCGAGGCCCAGGCCAAGCAGATCTTAGCTCAGTATGAACAGACGATTATCGTGGCGTTCAGGGAAGTCGAAGATGCCCTCGTAGCGGTCAAGACCGCTCGCGAGCAGCGGGAGGCACAGGTGGAACAAGTCGCGTCCCTGCGGTCGGCCCTGCACCTGGCCAATCTGCGGTACAAAGGCGGACTGGCCAATTATCTGGACGTGCTCATCGCCCAGCGGAATCTCTTCGACGCGGAATTGGCCCTCACAGGCACCCATCGGCTTCACCTGGTGTCCATCGTCCAGCTCTACAAAGCCTTGGGTGGGGGCTGGCCGCCGAACGGTGCCGATAAGGGAGAGCCGAAGCCTTCTCCAACGGCCCAAGTCAACGGGTGATTGCATCAGCGGTGACCGACGATGACCGAGACGATCGAATTTCTGGTGCGGCATGGCAAGGCGGTCTTGTTCTGGGTCGTGTTGGCGGAACAGATCGGGCTGCCGATCCCGGCCATTCCTCTGCTGATCGCGGCAGGAGCCTTGGCCGGAGCCGGAAAGATGTCCCTGGCGTCCGCCGTTCTGGTCCCTGTCGTAGCCTCCCTCCTGGCCGACGGCATCTGGTATGAGCTGGGACGCCGGCGCGGCGGGCAAGTCCTCGGCCTGATCTGCCGCATCTCGCTGGAGCCGGATTCCTGCGTGCGCCGCACCGAAAACCTCTTCCTCCGTCACGGAGTCTGGTCCCTGCTTCTGGCTAAGTTCATTCCTGGCTTGAGCACGGTCGCGCCGCCCCTGGCCGGCATTGTGGGCATGACGGTCCGCCGGTTTTTCTTCTACGATGGATTGGGCGCGCTGATCTGGGCTGGGTCCTGCGCCTGGCTGGGCTACCTGTTCAGCCACCAGCTCGAGCAAATCGTGGCAGCCGCGTCAGAATTGGGCGGCAGGCTCGGGCTGCTGCTCCTGGCTGCCTTGGGGTCGTACGTCGCCTACAAATTCATCCACCGGCAACTGTTTCTGCGCCACTTGCGAATCTCCCGCATCACCGTGGATGAACTGAGGCAAAAGCTGGACGACGGAGAGGAACCGGTCGTCGTGGATCTCCGGCATCCGGTGGATGTCCAGGCCAATCCGCATACGATTCCAGGCTCTCTGCACATGCTGGCGGAGGAGATCGACCAGCGGCATCATGAAATCCCGCGGGACCGGGACATCATCCTATTCTGTTCCTGCCCCAATGAAGTCACCGCCGCTCGCACGGCGCTCCGGTTGAGAAAGAAGGGCATCACCAAGGTCAGGCCCCTGGCCGGTGGGATAGAAGCCTGGCGGGAGCGGAACTATCCGACGGAAGTCCGATCCCTGACGGGAGGAACAGTCACTGTTCCGGGAATACCGGTATGAAGTCTGGGCAATCAGGAGACAACCATGAAAGCGATCAGAGTCCATCAGTTCGGTGAGCCGGACGTCATGAAGCTGGAGACGGTGTCGGATCCTCAACCGGGTCCGGGTGAAGTCCTGGTGCGGATCAAGGCAGCCGGGGTGAATCCCGTGGATACCTATATCAGGGTCGGCGCTTACACAAAGCCACCCCTCCCCTACACGCCCGGCATGGATGCGGCGGGGACCGTAGACGCAGTGGGGAATGAGGTGCGAGGCCTGAAAGTCGGCGATCGGGTCTACACGTCAGGCACGCTCACCGGCGCCTACGCAGAGCTGGCCCTCTGCTCCGTCGAACAAGTCCATCCGCTGCCGGCTCGGGTTTCCTTCGCACAGGGGGCCGGGATCAACATCCCCTATGCAACGGCCTATCGCGCGCTCTTCTATCGGGCTCATACCCATGCGGGAGAAGTCCTGTTGATTCACGGGGCCAGCGGCGGGGTCGGGATCGCCGCCGTGCAGATCGCCCGCGCGGCCGGCCTCACCGTGATCGGCACGGCCGGGACGGAGCGAGGGCGAGCGCTCGTCAAGGAGCAGGGCGCCCATCACGTATTCGATCACCGGACCGCTGACTATCTTGACCAGGTCGTGGCCCTCACAGAAGGACGAGGGGTAGACGTGATTCTGGAGATGCTGGCCAACGTGAACCTGGGTAAAGACCTGACGGTCCTGGCCAAAAGCGGCCGTGTGGTCGTGATCGGAAGCCGGGGCACGGTCGAGATCAACCCTCGTGAGGCCATGGCCAGGGACGCCGCCATCCTCGGCATGACGCTCTTCAATACATCCGAGCAAGACACAGCCAGCATTCATGCGGCCCTGGTGGCGGGATTAGAAAACGGCACCTTGCGCCCGATCGTGGGCAAGGAGCTGCCGCTGGCGGAAGCGCCGCAGGCCCACAGGGCGGTGATGGAGCCGGGGGCGTATGGGAAGATCATCCTCATTCCCTAAGATGACGAAGGAGGAGAACATGTCTCCAACCGTAGAAAGCGGCCGAGCCCCTTCCCAGGACGGGATAGGAAAAGTCTTGCATATCACTCTCTGGGTGCTGCAGGTCGTCGCTGCTGCTATCCTGTTCATGGCCGGAGCCTCCAAACTATCCGGAACGGAGCAGATGGTCGGGCTCTTCGAGAAGATCGGGATCGGACAGTGGTTTCGTTTCGTGACGGGCGGGCTGGAAGCTCTGGGCTCCCTGGCCCTGTTAGTGCCTCCACTGGCCGGAGCCGGTGCCTTGGTCCTCGGAGTCGTGATGGCTGGGGCCGTCGCCACGCATCTGTTTGTGATCGGAGGCAGTCCGGCCATGGCGTTGGGGCTCCTTTTGGTCATGACGGTCGTTGCGTGGGGCCGACGCGATCGAACGGCGCGCTTACTGCGTGCCGCTGGAGTGCTGCCGGCAAAGAAGTAAGCTGGCAACGTTGAGCCATAACTTCTGCGTCATGATGCCAGCGGGGTTGCGAGATCATTTGCCAAGATCAAGACCTGACCCTCTTCTTATCGTAACGGTCGTGCCAAGACAGCGGGCGAGGCAGACTCAGTCGTTTATTAAAGTTGAGGTATACTCCTTTCTGTCTCTGTTTTGCCTTGTCTGGCTATGTTCGGGCGTGCGCCGCTAACGGTAAGTCTGTTATAATGGGTTGTTGGGCGAAAATCGCTCAGCCGTGGGAAAAACTAATCATCAGTCTCGCCGCCTCTTTCTCTTTCCTCCTTCATCCCTAAGGATGACCGGAACATCGGGTGGACTTGAAAGCGCGTGACCGTGCGCAAATTGAGAGTCGCCACCTGGTGTGGACCAACATAAGAACTCCCGCTACGCCTGAGCGCTTTGAGACCCCCAACGGCGTATGCCCTAAGGAAGCCAATCCTCCACAGGACATCAATAAGAAAATCATGGTCCTGCTCCGTGACCCAGGAAGCAGATTTTTCGGTCTTCAGATCCCCTGTGAAGATACTTAAGCAGAGCGCTTCAAGCTCATCTCGCTCCATAGTGTAGGCTCGGCCTCGAAAACACTCAAAGATACTCTGCAGCCCCGGGTACTGGAACCGATACTCCGCAGCGATGTCTTTTGCTCGCGCATCGGAGTATACCAACTCCGCGCGGGAGAGGACCGAGTAATCGATGGGCGCAATGTGTTGGGAACGTGACTCGTCGAGTGCATCTGTGCAGAACTGAATAATTTCACGAGGACGAAATAACGTCCGGTCAATCATGTAATTAAAGGACTTAGCCTTCCGATACTGAAGTGTCTCTGCGAAGACCTGATTCCAGCATTCGATATCGGAATTGTCTTTTAACTCGGGAAGGCCATGCCGAATTCTCTTTGCGACAACAGCCAGAAGAGACGACT
>SCVQ01000060.1 GCA_004296865.1 Nitrospirota bacterium | reverse complement strand
CACGCCGCTGTGGGGGTGGCTCTTCGATCAGGATCGAGCCGTGCATCGAGACCGGAATGGTTTCCGACCCGCCCTCGCCGGCCGTGGAGCCTCTGAGCACGGTCGCTTCGCGCTGGATTCTGTAGCTGACCACATCGACGAGGGCGAAGCAGACGCTCACGGATTGGTGCGGCTCGACTTTCGCAAATTCTTCCATCCCCCAAAAATAGGAAAACCCGCGTTCGCAGGCGAGTTCATCCAATGAGTCCTTGTAAAAATACACCCAGGCTGGGGTGGTTCTCTGATTGGTCCAACGGACTTCGTCTCCGACTTGGACGATCAGCTCATGGGGGGAGACGGTCTCTTCTTTGATGAGCACGTCATGGACGGCACCGGTGCGGCTCGCGGTGGGCAGGCCGACGCAGGCGGTGGTGAGGAGCAGAGCCGCCAGCAGGAACGTTCTATGGGTGGTCCTCATCATCACGCGAACCCTGTCCTTTCCAGCCGACCGATTCCTTCGGCCATCGAGGGGATTATACCGGAAATGTCGCCGTCAGTCAGTGGGATTGACGTATCCGAGCCGGACTGGTAAGGATCAAGGAATGAACGGCCCCGATTGGCAAATAGGGCGCATTTTTGGCATCCCGATCAAAGTCCACGTGTCGTGGTTCCTGATCTTCGGGTTCGTGACCTGGAGTCTGGCGACCGGCTATCTGCCGGACATGTTGCCGGGCCTGTCCGGCGGACGTTACTGGCTGATGGCCGGCGTGGCGACGCTGCTGCTGTTCGGCTCCGTTCTGCTGCACGAACTGGGGCATTCGCTGGTGGCGAGACGGTATCGAATTCCGATCAGCCAGATTACGCTGTTCGTGTTCGGGGGGATCGCCCAGATGCATCGGGAACCGCCCGGCCCCAGGGCCGAATTCCTGATTGCCATTGCCGGGCCGATCGTGAGCTTCGTGCTCGGCGGGCTGCTGCTGGGAATGGCCGCGACGGCCCACGTGGGGCAAGGCCTTGTGGCTTTGGGGATCCTGCTGGGCTCCGTGAATCTGCAACTCGGGCTGTTCAACCTTATTCCAGGTTTTCCCCTCGACGGCGGCCGGGTGCTGCGGGCCGGCTTGTGGGCCTGGTCCGGCGATTTCAACCGGGCTACCAGACAGGCTGCCCTGGCCGGCCAAGGGTTCGGGATCGCCCTGGCCGGGGTGGGGGCAGTCGTGATGGTGGGGGCAGGGACAGGCGCGATAGCCGGTTCCCTGGCGGCGAACGGGGGCTGGATCGTCTTGATCGGGGCCTTCTTGTTTACGGCGGCCAGGGCCAGTCGCCGTCAGACGGCCATCCGGGCCGCGCTGGCCACGGTGACGGTGGAGGAGGTCATGGTCCGGAACGTGGCGACCCTGCATCCGAACCTGACGGTGGAAGAGGCGGTCGCTCAGTATTTTCTCCCGCAAGGCTACGGGGGCTATCCGGTGTGGGAGGACCGAGGTCCCGTCGGGATGGTGACGGTCCAAGCCGTGCAAGCCCTGCCGCAGTCCCTGTGGCCCCAGCGACGGGTTGGCGATATCGCAGAGCCTTGGTCGGAGGACATGGAAATCTCTCCCCAAACCCCGGTTCTCACGGCGCTCGACCGGATGTTTTCCACGGGACGGAGCCGCCTTGCCGTGATGCAGGACGGGCTGCTGATGGGGCTGGTGACCCGGTCCGGTATCAGCCGGTTTCTGCAACTCCGCGGTCTGCCGCGCTGATGACAAAACGTGAATCGTGAAGCGTCGCTCGTTCCTCGCAGGAACCGCTGAAAACTCGTCCGACTTCCCGTCTCTTCTTCCGATCCTTGCACTTCACGAATAACGATTGACGCTTCACGTTCCTCAGCGCTTCGCCTGCAGCCGGTGCACGATGCCGGCTCCGAAGAGGAGCAAGGCCGCCGAGTAATAGACCCACAGCAGAAACAACACTACCATCAGCAGCGATCCATACATCCGACCATAGACCGACAGGTGCTGCACGTAGGTGCTGAAGAGGTGCTTGGCGAATTCCCAGAGGAGCGCCAGCACGACGCCTCCCACCGCGGCCTCGCGCCATGCGGGCCGCTTTGTCGGCAGGTAACGGTACAGACAGGTGACGGCGGCCAGGACCAGGGCAAACGGGAGCACGTACGAGAGAAGAAATTTGTGGGCGGCGATGGCAACCAGGTCGATGCCTCCGATCCGAGGCGCATAGTCGACGAGCAGGCGCAGGACCTGGGTGACGAGGTAGGAGAGGATCATAAGACCTTCCACCAGGCCGAGCAAGGCGATCGATATCGCGGTGGAGATCAACGGGTGCCGCTTGCGCGGCGACTCGAAGACGACGTTGATCGCGTAGTCCACCTCGTGGAAGACCAGCATCCCAAACCAGACGAAGGCCAGGAAGACCACCCAGCGAACGATCTGTTCGCCGGCCACCCGCTTGACTTCTGCCGCCAGGTCGGCGCCCAGCGTGGGCAGAAATCCCTGGAGGAAATTCAGGAGGAAGTCGTATCCGATCCGATCCTGGCTGACGAAAAAGCCGATGATATAGAGTAGCAGGAAGACGATCGGAAAGAAGGACAGGAGGGCGAAGAAGGCGAGCGAGGCAGCCAGACTGGAACATCCGTGCCGTCGGAAGTCGACGGCGGCACCATAGAGCAATCGGAAGAGAGCGATCACGTCAGGTCGAAAGGCTACTCGCTCTTTGGCGAAGGGTCAAGCAAATGTTGACCGGTCGGCTGGTCGGAAGAGCTACGGCGAGGCGCCGTTACTTGAGCGCGAGCACGGCTTGGGTGGCGAGGGAGACGAGCGGATCCGGGTAGAGGCCGAGGACGAGCACGCCGGCCAAGGCACAAGCGAGCACGACGGTCAGGACCGGTGAGGCGACAAGGTGTGGGGCGAGGCCGGTCGAGGGTTGCGGGTCCCGCATGTACATGACCATCACCACCCGCAGGTAATAATAGGCGGAGACGGCGGCGAAGAGCAGGGCCAGCACCGCCAGCCAGGCTAGGTCGGCCTTGACGGCGGCCATGAAGAGATAGAACTTGCCGATGAAGCCGGCCGTCGGCGGAATGCCGGCCAGCGACACCATGAACACCAGCATCAGGAACGCCGCGATCGGCTGACGTTTGGCCAGTCCGGCGAAGTCCTCGATGGCCTCGCCCTCCAGCCCGCCTTTTCTGAGCAGGGCGACGACCGTGAACGCGCCCAGCGTCATCAAGGCATAGATCGCCAGGTACAGCATGACGCTCGAGAGACCGAGGGAGCGCACCGCGCTGTCCGCCGTCACCTGGCCTGCCACCACGACTCCGATGAGCGCATAGCCGGCGTGCGCGATGCTGGAATAGGCGAGCATCCGCTTGATGTTGGTCTGGACGATGGCGACGAGGTTGCCCAGGGCCAAGGTGGCGATGCAGAGCGCGAGAAACAGGACGTGCCAGTTGGCCTTGAGTCCGCCCAACCCTTCCAGAAAGACCCGCAGGAACGCGCCGAAACTGGCGGCCTTGGCCGCCACGGCCATGAAGGCGGTGACGGACGTGGGGGCGCCCTCGTACACGTCCGGCGTCCACATGTGAAACGGCACCACGGCGATTTTGAAGCCGAACCCGACGACGAGCAGGATCATCGCCAGCAGGAGCGCCGGGTCATCCAGGCCGCGGGCGCTGACGGCGGAGGCAATGGCCGAGAGGCGGGTGCTGCCGGCCACGCCGAACAGCAGTGAGATGCCGTACAGCAGGATGCCGGACGAGAAGGCGCCCAGCACGAAGTACTTGGCCGAGGCCTCCAGGGAACGTCCGTCGGCGCGCTTGAAGCCGGCCAGCACGTACAAGGAGAGGGACATCAATTCGGTCCCTAAATAGATCGTCAGCAGGTCGGCGGCCGAGACCATGACCATCATGCCGGAGAGGGCCAGGAGTAGAAAGCCGTAGTACTCGGTCAGGTGAATCCGTTCCTCCTTCAGGTAGGCCATCGACAGCAAGATGGTGAGCCCGCTGACCGTGTAGAGCAGCAGTTTCCAGAAGCTGGCGTAGGGGTCGATGATGACCAGATCGCTGAAGGCCATCGTGCGAACGCCCATCTGCAGGCTCGTGATGCCGAAGCAGGCGGCCAGTGCGCCGAGGCTGAACCAGGCCAGCCACCCCTTCCGCGGGGCCGGCGTGATCGGGTCCAAGGCCAGTACGAGGCAGGCGGTCGCCGCAATGATCAACTCGGGGAAGATGGCGAGTAGGTCGGTCAAGGGGAGCGTCATGGCGTCTGGCCGATGGTGGATGGTGGAAGGTGACTCTTGGCTGATGCAGGGGGCTGCTCTCCATCAGCCGTAATCGTGAGCCATCGGCCGTCCGTTCCCAATGTCCCGCGCCTGGCGACGGCAGTGTGGCGTTGATCCAGGTGCTCGACCAGGTGGTTCACGCTGGCGTGCATGGGCGTGAGCACCGGGTTCGGGAACAGGCCGATCCAGAAGACCAGGACCGCCAACGGAGTCAGCGTGGCCCACTCGCGCAGGTTCAGGTCGATCAGCTTCGGGGCGGTCTTGGCGACCGGCGCCCCGAAAGCGACGCGCTGGACCATCCAGAGGAGATAGGCTGCGGCCAGGATGATCCCCAGGGCCGCCACGGCCGCAGCCGGCTTGCTCCACATGAAGGTGCCGGCCAGGACCAGGAACTCTCCCACGAAACTATTCGTGCCGGGCAGTCCCAGCGAAGAGAGCGAAAAGATGACCAGGAAGGCCGCGTAGCGCGGCATCGGGCCGGTGAGTCCGGCGTTGTCGGCGATCAGGCGACTGTGGGTCCGTTCGTAGAGGATGCCGACGCACAGAAAGAGGGCGCCGGTCGTGATGCCGTGGTTGAGCATCTGCATGAGCGCGCCCTCGATGCCTTGGGCGTTGAGGGCGAAGATGCCCAGCGTGACGAATCCCATGTGGCTGACGCTGGAGTAGGCGATGAGTTTCTTGAGGTCGGTCTGAGCCAGGGCCATATAGGCGCCGTACAAGACGGCAATCAACGAGAGGCCGATCATGGAGGGCGTGAACGTGTCGGTGGCGTCCGGCAACATCGGGAGCGTGAAGCGCAGGAAGCCGTAGGTGCCCATCTTCAGGAGCACGCTGGCCAGGATCACGCTGCCCGCCGTCGGGGCTTCCACGTGGGCATCCGGGAGCCAGGTGTGGAAGGGGAACATCGGCACCTTGACGGCGAAGGCGGCGAAGAAGGCCAGGAAGATCCAGGACTGCAGGGCCGAGGGGTACTCCACGCCGCTCAGCAAGAGAATGTCGAAGGTCTGGCCGCCGTGAAAAAACAACACCAGGATGGCCACGAGGAGCAGGACGCTGCCGGTCAGCGTATAGAGGAAGAACTTTATGGCCGCATAGACCCGGTTCGCTCCTCCCCAGACCCCGATGAGCAGATACATGGGGATCAACATGGCTTCCCAGAACACATAGAACAGGACAAAATCCAGGGCCACGAAGACGCCGATCATGGCGGTCTCCATAAGGAGCAGCGCCGCCATGAATGTCTTGATGCGGGTCTGGATGGCGGTCCAGGACACGAGCACGCAGAGGGGCATGAGGAACGTGGTCATGAGAATCAACGGGAGGCTGATGCCGTCGATGCCGACGCTATAGTTGATGGACGGAGCGGTGATCCAGGCAACCTGCTCGGCAAACTGCATGCGCGGCGTGGACGGGTCGAAGAAGATCCAGAGGGGGAGTGAAAGGGCCAATTCAGCCAGCGTCAGTCCCAAGGCGACCCAGCGGACGGCCGTCTCTTTCACGAAGAACAGCAGCAAGGCGCCGACCAGCGGCAGAAAGACGACCGCGGTCAACCACGGGAACCCGCTATGCATACTGACGTCGTTCATCGTTCAACCGTCGCAAGAAGAGCCGTCAGCTCTCAGCTATCAGCAAGGAGGCTGACTGCTGGAGGTTGATGGCTCAGCCTCAGAACAGCAAATAGGCGCTCAATATAATGACCGCCCCCAAAGCCATGCCGAGCGCATAATGCTGGGTCTGGCCGCTCTGAATCAGCCGCAGCAGCCACCCGCACCAGGCAATGCCGCGGGCCACGCCGTTGACGGCCCCGTCGATCACGGCCACGTCCACCGAGGTCCAGAGACGGTCGGCCAGGCGGAGCGTCGGACGGATCACTGTCCGGTCATAGGCTTCATCCACATACCACTTGTTGAGTGACAGACGGTAGGCCTTCTGCCATTGTTGTGCGAGCCGGTCCGGCAGTCCCGGCGAGGCCACGTAGCAGTAGTAGGCTGCGGCGATCCCGCCCAATCCCATCGAGGTGGCGAGCACCATGATGGCGGTGCCTCCTTCATGGTGCCCTTCGGCTCCGGCTGGGCCGGCCAGTACGGGGGCCAGAAACTCCGGGATGCCCAGGTAGCCGGTGGCGATGGCGAGCACGGCCAGGATCAGCAAGGGGACCGTCATGGTCTTGGAGGGCTCGTGCACGTGTCCCGCATGGTGTGGGTCGACATGGGATGCACCCCAGAAGGTCACGAAGACCAGGCGGAAACTGTAAAACGCAGTCAGCAGGGCGGTCAGGAGGCCGGCCACGGCCAAGGTCTTGCCGAGGCTGCCCGCCGACCAGGCCGAGACCAGGATATCGTCCTTGCTGAAAAACCCGGACGTCAAGGGGAACCCGGCCAGGGCCAACGAGCCGATCACGAAGGTCCAGTAGGTGACCGGCAGTCTGCCCTTGAGCCCGCCCATGCGCCGCATGTCCTGCTCGTGGTGCAGGGCGATGATCACCGACCCGCAGCCCAGGAACAGCAACGCTTTGAACGCCCCGTGCGTGAGCAGGTGGTACATGCCGGCCGTGTAGGCGCCCAGGCCGCAGGCCATGACCATGTAGCCAAGCTGGCTCACGGTCGAATAGGCCACGACGCGTTTGATGTCGGTCTGGGTCAGGGCGATCGTGGCGCCGAGGATCATCGTCACGGCGCCAGTCACCGCCACCACGTCCAGGGCCGTCGGCGACAGGTTGTAGAGCGGCGCCAGTCTGGCCACCATGAAGACCCCGGCGGTGACCATGGTGGCGGCATGGATCAGGGCGGAAATCGGCGTCGGGCCTTCCATCGCGTCAGGCAGCCAGACGTGCAGCGGGACCTGTGCGGATTTGCCGATCGCGCCCACGAACAGCAGGAGGCAGATCAGGGTCAATGTTGAAACGTGCCACTGCCCTCCGAAGGGTTGCAGGAGATTGATCGTATCGGTCGTCAGGTCGGCCGCTTGGGCGAACACGTGTCGATACTCCAGCGACCCGAAACTCACGAGTACCAGCAGCAGGCCGAGCAGAAACCCGAAGTCTCCCACCCGGTTGACGATGAAGGCTTTGGTGGCGGCATCACAGGCCGATTTCCGCTCGTACCAGTGGCCGATCAACAGATAGGAGCAGAGCCCGACCGCTTCCCAGAACACGAACAACTGCAGGAAGTTGTCCGCCATCACCAGCATCAGCATCGAAAACGTGAAGAGGGCGATGTAGGCGAAGAACCGCGCGTAGCCGCGTTCGCCCTGCATGTAGCCGATCGTGTAGACGTGGACGAGCGAGCTGACCGTCGTGACCAGGAGCAGCATGACGGCGGTGAGGCGGTCGATGGAGAGTCCGAAGGCGATTCTCATGTCGCCCGACGAGAGCCAGGTATAGAGCGGCACCGAGATCGTCCGTCCCCCGGCCACCTCCAGTATCGCAAGCACCGACAGGACGAAGGACGCCGCCACTGCCGGCACGGCGACCAGGTGCGCCCGATCCTTGATCCAATGGCCAGCCAGCCCGATGATCAGGAAGGCGGCGAAGGGGAGCAGGGGGATTAGTGCGTATATCATAATAGTAAAGAGCTAATAGCTTATGGCGTATGGCCTATAGCAAAGAACTGCTGGCGGATGGGAGGTGGGGCGTAGCTTGGTGTCGACCCGCTCCGAAGCATTCGGGCTGTTTCTCCTGCTATTCGCCATACGCTATATGCCATCAGCTCTGCGATCTGCTCTACCATTTCAGTAATTGGAACTCGTCCACGTTGATGCTGGCCTTGCTCCGGTACAGTGCGATGATGATGGCCAGCCCGACCGCCACCTCGGCGGCGGCCACGGTGAGCGTGAAAAAGACGAAGACCTGGCCGGCGACATTCTGGAAATACTGCGAAAAGGC
>SCVQ01000606.1 GCA_004296865.1 Nitrospirota bacterium | reverse complement strand
GGTACAAATAGACGTCGACGTTCGCACTATATGCCTCTTGGCAGAGACGCGCGACAGTTGTGACACTGGGGTGAGAAGGGGGTGTGGACAACAGAACCCCCAACTTCTTTTTTTCCATAGAAATCCACAGGGCTTAAACAATAAAATAGACTAAATAAATCAATTTGTTACAATAACAACAAATGTGCAGAGAATGTACCTTTTTTCACGGGAAAAGTCAATAGAGAAATCAGACTGATGAGAGGCGGGAAGCCACGCTCTGCGCAGCGGTCGAAAGAGGCAGGTCTTGTTGTTCCTTGGAGGTCATATTGCGAAGAATCACCTGTCCTTTTTCAGCTTCATCGTCCCCGATGATGAGCACAAATACAGCACCAAGCCGATCGGCTTGCCGGAGGTGAGCCTTCAGGGTTGTGGCTCGATAGTCGCTGTCCGAGCGGACCCCCAGGGTGCGAAGTTCGTGGAGGATCCGCGTCCCCACGGGAACCCCCTTCTGGCCGAAGGCTGCCACGAAAACCATTTTCCCCAGGCTCGGCACGGCGGAGTCCGGCAGCACAAGAGACGCTCGCTCGATCCCGACCGCAAACCCGATGGCCGGTGTTTTCGGTCCCCCCAGCGCTTCCACGAGGCCGTCGTAACGGCCTCCCGCCCCCACCGCATTCTGAGCACCGAGGTGTTGGGAAGTGACTTCGAAAGTCGTGAGGGTGTAGTAATCAAGTCCTCGCACCAACCTGGGATTCAACAGGTAAGGGATCCCCAACTCTTTGAGTCCGCCGAGCACCTCCTCAAAGTGTTGGCGAGAGTTGAGCGACAGGTGGTCGGTCAGTTTGGGTGCCTCCTCCGTCGCGGCTTTGCAGGTGGGGACCTTGCAATCCAGCACACGTAGCGGGTTGGTCCCCATCCGGCGCCGGCAGTTCTGGCAGAGTTGCTCTTCCTGCCGCTTCAGGAAATCCAACAAGACGCCCTTGTAGGCGGGTCGATCGGCTACATCGCCGAGGCTATTGATCTCCAAGGTCAGGCCAGGAAGATGGAGCTCGGAGAGGACGCGCCAGAGGAGCGAGACCACCTCCACGTCGGCCAAAGGGCTTGCGCTGCCGAACGACTCGACCCCGTACTGATGAAATTGACGGAGCCGTCCGGCCTGCGGTCGTTCGTGGCGGAACATGGGGCCGAGGTAAAAAAACTTTTGCGCGGTCGCGGAGGCCCCCAGATTGTGTTCGATATAGGCTCGGGCTACCCCGGCCGTGGCCTCAGGCCTGAGCGTGAGGGAGGAGCCGTCCCGATCCTGGAAGGTGTACATCTCTTTTTCGACGATGTCCGTGCTGGCCCCAATGCTGCGCGCGAAGAGTTCGGTGGATTCGAAGATGGGGACCCGGATTTCCCGATACCCATAGAGGAAGGACAGGCGACGGGCAGTCTCCTCGATCACCTGCCAGCGGGCCGCTTCCTCCGGAAGCAGATCTTTCACACCCTTGATGCCGTGAATCATAGCGTTCTCTCGAAGGCCAGGCACGGGGCGCGGGGCAAAAGGTTCCTCGCCCCTCTCACCACGTGCCTTGGACCTCGCGTCTGCGCCCCTCGCGCACTATAACCGTGGGTCCAGGGCAAGTCAACGCGATGCGAGCGCTCCGCTTGCGAAGACCTTCGTCCGGCGGTATAGTGCGGCGCGGGCTCTTTTTTCGTCGTAAAGTCTGAAAGTCCGAACGTCATCAAGTTAGGGACGTTTGACTTTCCGACTTGATAGACTGTTGGACAAAACCGTATGAGTTCTGACGGACCTACTCGACGCGTGATCGCGGTGGCCCCGATGCCGCCGGAGAAGTCGGCCTATGCCCTGGCGCGGTACAGCCGCTCCCCGGACTCCATCGAGGACAGCCTCCGCTGGGTCCATGCCCATTCCTCCGAGAAGTTCTGGGAGCAGTTCTACTTTGCCTATGGCCATGCCTCCATTGCCGATCTGGGCCACGTCATCATCTGTTTCGAGCACATCTCCGAGTTGGCGGCGATCCGTCTGGAAGACGAACCGCTCTGGGACGGGCAGGCCAAGTCCAGCCGCTACCAGAACTACGGCCCGAGCGGCTGTTACGTCCCGGACTTGATCCGCGGGACCGAGACGGAAGGGACCTATCGCGGTATCCTGGGGAGCCTGTTCACGTGTTACGCCTTGCTCCACGGCCCCGTGAAGCGGTTTCTCTCGGAACGCACGCCGCGCCCAGCGGACATGAAGGAGGGGGACTACGATCGGGCCATCGCCGCGCGGGCCTTCGATGTGACGCGCTACCTGCTGCCGCTTGCGGCGCGGACGAACGTGGGCCAGGTGGTGAGCATCCGGACGCTGGAAAAACAGATTGCCCGGCTCCTCTCCTCGCAGCTCCCGGAGCTGCGGGCGATCGGAGAGGAATTAAAGGAGGCCTGCCAGCGTCCTCCGGTGAACGTCTGGGGCGAGCTCTCGGGCCAACCCGCCGGGTCGGCCGAGCCCCTGGCCCCCACGCTGGCCCGCCATGCCCAGCCGAGCGTCTATCAAGCCGAGGTGTACACCGACCTGGCCCGCCACGCGAAGGAAGTCCTGAAGGCGGCCGGGCTCGACCAGCCCTCTTCTTGGACGGCGGCAGAGGCCGTCGAACTCATCGAGCCGCATCATCCAGTGGACGAACTCACTGCGACGCTGCTCTACCGGGTCTCCCAGGCACCTTATCGGGACATCCTGAGGATGGTGCAACACTGGACCGAGAAGCAAAAGCAGGAGACGATCGAGGTGGCGCTCCGCAAGCGGGGGCCCTACGACGAGTTGATCAAGGAGTTTCGGAGCGGGTACTCGTTTGTCTTCGATGTGCTCATGGACATCGGGGGGTGGCGCGACCTGCACCGGCACCGGCGTTGCCAGCAGATCCAGCAGACTTTCACGACCCAGCACGGGTACGACGTGCCGCCGGCCCTGACCGAGGCCGGTCTGGAGTCCGACTACCGCGCGGCGATGGATGCGGTCAAGCAGGACATTGAGCAGTTGCGCAAGTCCCACCAGGAGGCGGCGCTCTATGCGGTTCCCTTCGGCTTCAAAGTCCGCTGTCTGTTCAAAATGGATTACGCCGAGGCGGAGTATATGGCCCGGCTGCGTTCGGGCGTGAAGGGCCACTGGTCCTATCGTACGATCGCCTGGCTGATGAAGCAGAAGCTCGCCGCACAGTATCCATTCCTAGGCGGTCAGATCGAAGCCACGCCGCCGGACGTGGAAGACAGCTTGACGCGGTAGGCTGCCCGCCCTGGCCCGCCGTGTCTTTCTCGTCGAGCCGCCCGGTGCTATACTAAACGCTTCCGGAACACTCCGAACCGCATCACCAGTCTTTTCAATGGATCACGTGACCGCCATCCAGGACGCAATCATCCAGGGAGATTGGCCCTCGGTTTGGAGCCGGGCTTCCGCTTGGGTCGCAGAGATAGACCAAGGGGCGCACGAAGACCCGCGGCCGCACCTGGCCCTGAACGTGGTGCATCTTGTCAGGGGAGAATACAAAGAGGCCTGGAAGATCCACGCGGAAGCCTTGCAGGAGGCCGCCGATATCGAGCAGGTCAGGGAATGGATCGAAGCCCTTATCAAAGCCCATCCGGATAATGCGAATGTCCATCTCGTGGGAGGGCTGTTCCTGTCGCAGTCCGGGCAATCGGAACAATCCATCGGCCGCTATAAAGAAGCCATCCGGCTGGCCCCGCACTCTCCCTATCCTCATTACTTCCTCGCGCAGATCCATGCGCGAGCCGACCGGCCCGAGATGGCGATCAAGGCTTATCGGGAAGCCGTGAAGCAGGACCCAGCCTATGCCCCTGCCAGGATGAACTTGGGCGTGGCCTATCAGGAGCAAGGACAGCTCGAGATGGCGATTCCCCAGTATCGGGAAGTGATCAAGCTCAATCCGAACGATCCGGTTGCGCATGCCAACCTGGCCTGCGCATTGGCCGAGCAGGGGAAAATGGAGCCGGCGCTGCTGGAATACAAAGAAGCGATCCGGTTGAACCCCCGTGACACAGAGATCCGCTTTGCGCTGGGCGGGGTCTATGAAAATAGGGGCCGCAATGACTTGGCCATGAAAGAGTACCGGGACGTGCTCCAGGTGGACCCGGGTTTCGCTCCGGCCCATACGGCGATCGGCTGGCTTCTCTTCAACCGGGATCGGATCCACGAAGCCTATGAGTCCTTCAATCGAGCGCTCAAAGCGAATCCCGAAGACGCCAGTGCCTACTTGGGCGTCGCACGGGTCTATTCGCGGCGGGGAAAACAGCAGACGGCCATGGAAAACTACGCCCAGGCCCTAAAGCTGGAGAAGGACCCGGAAAAGAAAAACCGGATCATGAACGATCTGTTCAAGGAAGGGAATACGTGGGACGTGTGATCATCGGAAGCAGTCGTAAGGTCCGAACGTCCATCAAGTCCGAAAGTCAAAACCAGCGGCTTTCGACTTTACGACTTTCCGACGGCGCAGGGGCTAGAGATCGCGGATGACGCCTTGCAATACGGTGACTTGCGTGACAGGGTCACCGGCGCTTTTCAACTCGGCCCGGATCTGCTCCTTCAGGTAGGAGGAATAACCGACCTTGTCGACCAGGAATTCGAGGAATCGTTCGGCGGGTAAAAGGCTCTGGTCCTTTAAGGTCGCCAACGTCTCATCGCTGACTGGCACGTAGGTACTGCCGATATGCAAGACGACTTTGTAGTAATGCCCGTTTCCCAGCCGTTCGAATCGCAACCCCTTCACGGTGGCCTCCGATCATGCCGCGCCATCTGTCTGAATGAGGTCCAATTGTAGACAATCGCGTTGCGGATGACAAGAGTGCCGCCGCCGGTGGGCTCGACCGGTCAATCCGGGAAGGGCCCTCCACTGGTCCGGAAGAGGATTGGCCGAAGCTTTCAGGTGGCCTTAAGATCCGGCGAAGGCATAAAAGACGTTTTTCCCTTTCCAAATGGCCCTCATGTGAGGTATAAAGGTAGACTTATCGTAAAGCTAGGTCAGAGACTCGATGAAACGTGAGGAGACGATATAATGAAAACGCTTCTGATGAACCCTCCCTCTTTTGCAGGGTTTGACGGAGGAGCCGGAGCCAGGTATCAGGCAACCCGTGAAGTGCGATCCTTCTGGTATCCGGTCTGGCTGGCCTATGGCGCTGGATTGATCAAGGAGAGCCGGCTCTTAGATGGACCGGCCCAGGGTGTCACGCCAGAGGAAACCGTCAAGATTTCAGGCGACTACGAGTTCGTCGTGCTCTTCACCAGCACGGCCGGGTTCAAGAGCGACATCAAGCTGGCCGAGGCCATGAAGGCCAACAAGCCAAGCCTCAAGGTCGCCTTTGTCGGCCCGCACGTGACCGTGCAGCCTGAGGAGAGCCTGCAGGCTTCCCAAGCGATTGATTTTGTCGCCAGGCGGGAGTTCGACTACACGGTTGCGGAGTTCGCCTGGGGACAGAAGCTGGACACCATCGCGGGGATCAGCTACTGGAAGGACGGCAAGATCGTCCACAATCCGGACCGTCCGGCGATCGAGAACTTGGACGCGTTGCCCTTCGCCACGGAGGTCTACGCGCGGGACCTGGACTACAAGAAGTACAACATTCCCTACCTGCTGCACCCCTACGTGTCCTTCTATGCCTCGCGCGGCTGTCCGGCTCTCTGCACCTTCTGCCTCTGGCCCCAGACGATGAGCGGCCACCCCTGGCGGACGCGCAGCGCGGCCAACGTGGTCGCGGAAGTGAAGCGCGCATTGGAACTGTTCCCGGAAGCGAAGGAAATTTTCTTCGACGACGATACCTTCCCCTGGGCCAAGGCCCACGTGCTGGAGATGTGCGAAGCCTTTAAGCCGCTCAAATTCACCTGGTCCTGCAACTCGCGGGTGCACACGGACTATGAGACCCTGAAAGCGATGAAGGAGGCCGGCTGTCGCCTGATGGTGGTGGGCTTCGAATCCGGCGACGACACGGTCCTCAAGAACATCAAAAAAGGGGCCACGACGGCGGACGCCATCGAGTTCATGAAAAACGTCAAGAAGGTGGGGATCACCGTCCACGGGGATTTCCAGATCGGACTCCCCGGTGAAACGCCCGAGACCATCGAGAAGACGATCCAGTTTGCCATGCAACTGGATCCTGACACGATTCAGGTCTCCATGTCGCATCCCTACCCGGGCACCGAGTTCGATAGCTACGTGAAGAAGTACGGGTACCTGACCGACGACGACATGTCGGACGAACTGGGGCACCAGTTGCCCAACATCCAGTATCCGGGGCTGGATCGCCGCTACATGGTGGAGATGGTGGAGCGGTTTTATGACCGCTTCTACTTCCGCCCCAAGGTCATCTGGCGCTTTCTCCGTCGCATGGCCGCCGACTCCTACGAACGCGCCCGGCTCCTCGAGGAGGCAAGGGATTATTTTGCCACGCGTGCCAAGCGCCACCGCTTTGCGAAGGCCCAAGAGGTCAACGCGTAAACAGCCACGTGCTTTTCCCTCTTCTCCCGAGTTTCCGAACCCGGGAGGAGGGGGCCTCCTGTGATGGCCCATCCTGTATGACGTCTCCAGTCCCTCGAATCAACGCCGGCGAGTGGCGCCCCATCCTCGCCCTGCTCCTGTGTCTGGCCGTGACGCTCGGTTGGGCTGGGGCTACTTGGGCGGACCAGGCTCAGCACGAAGGGCACGAAAGCGCGGACCCTGGAGCCAAACCTGACGCGTTCGGCGCGCAGGAGGCGGCCCCGGCGGACCATTCGGCGCATCAATCGGCTTCCCACGGTGACGGTCACGAAGATGCCCACGCCGGCCACGGAACCGGGCCGGTCGATGAGGCCGGCACGTTCGTGCGGGGCGGGTTCACGCGTGCAGAGGAAAAGGCCTATTCGCTGTTCATGCACCGCTCCTGCGGCCTCGCCCTGATCGGGTTGGGCCTCCTGATCCTAGCCGACCGGCTGACGCAGCGGCGTCACGGCGCGATCAGAAAAGGCATGGGGATCATCTGGTTGCTGATGGGCGTCCATATCCTGTGGAACGCCGATCCGACCGACTGGCCCGTTGTCGGCACGTTTATGGAAAGCCTCCATCGGCCCGGCTCGAGCGAATGGCTGCAGCACAAGGTCCTGTCATTGATTCCCATGGCCATCGGGCTGTATGCCGTGCTGGTGCCCCGTCGAGAGAAGCCGAATCCCTCTGCCGGGTTTGTCATGGCCGCCATCCTGGCCCTCGGCGGGATCGCGCTCCTCTATCACGAGCATGAGCATAGCCCGGGGATGGACATGGCGCTGATCGTGAAGCAACACACCATGATGGCGATGACGGCTCTCTTCATCGCCGCCGGATGGCTGGCGGATTCGCTGGAGCGGCTGTCCTGGAAACCCAAGTTCTACCTCGTCCCGATCGGGCTGATCTTGATCGGGCTGGAACTCGCGATCTACACCGAGTAATTCGAGGGACTGAGGAACCGCCATGCCGCTTATCGATCTGCTGCAGTGGCTTTGTCTGATCCCTGTCATCGGGGGGTCCATCTACGGGTTGCTCTGCGTGCCGGCCGCTCTGCGCTTCTGCCGGCGACAGGGGCAGGGGAATGGCTCGTCCGGCCCGGGATCGCCCTTTGCCGGCGGAGCGTGGCCGCCGGTGACCGTGCTCAAGCCCGTGCACGGGCTTGAAAAGAATCTGAAAGAGAATCTGAGGTCCATCTGCCTCCAGGATTACCCCGAGTACCAAGTGGTCTTCTCCGCCCAGCGGCCCGACGACCCGGCGATCCCGCTCCTCTACGAGGTCCAGCAGGAGTTCGGCGCCGGCCTTGCGACCGTGGTCGTCAAGAACATCCAGGCGGGGATGAACGGGAAAGTGAATAATCTGCTCGGCGCGCTCACCGAAGCCAAGCACGAGATCCTCGTCATCAGCGACAGCGACATCCTGCTGAAGCCCGACTACCTGAAGACCGTGGTGGCGCCTCTGGCCGACCCGAACGTCGGCGCCGTCAACCCGTTGTTCAAAGCCGTCCGTGCGGACCGGTGGTATGAGAAACTGGAACTCTTGAGCATGAACGCGGACTTTATCCCGAGCGTGGTCTTTGCCCACGTGACTGGCGCGGCCGGCTTCTGCATGGGACAGTCCATCGCGATCCGCCGTACGACCCTGGAGGCCATCGGCGGGTTGGAGAGCCTGGCGGAGTATCTGGTGGAGGACTATGAGATCGGCCGCCGGATATGGGCGTCCGGGAAGAAGATGGCGATCGTACCGTACTTCATCGAGGCCGTCGTGGACTTGAAGTCGGTGTCACAGTGGTGGGGGCATCAGGTCTATTGGGACCAGAATACGCGCGCCGCCAGGCCCGGCGGGTTCTTTGCGACGGTGCTCACCCGGTCGGTGCCCTTCGCGCTGCTGTATGCGCTCTTGCGCCTGGGGGACCCGATCGGGGTCGGGGTCCTGGCGGTCGCCCTCTCGGTGCGGCACATCACGGTGGCCGCCATGCTGGGGGCCTTCCGCGACCACGAAGGGATCCGGAGCCTGAGGCTGCTGCCCTTGCGGGATCTGCTCGGTCTGGTCTCCTGGGCCCTGGCCTTCACCCAACGCACCGTGACCTGGCGCGGGGCCGAATTCGTCTTGACCCGCAACGGGCGGCTGACCCCGCGGGAGGCCCGCTCATGAGCGTGTTGTTTCCGAGCCAGGCATCGAAACCGTCCCACGAATCCACTCTGACGAGGAGATTGACAATGCTGCGAGTCTTCATCGCCATGCTCATCGCCTCCGCCGCCACGGCGGGCGGGCAAATCCTGATCCGGAAGGGGATGCAGAACGTCGGGTCGCTGGAAACCTACCAGCCGATGGCGCTGCTGTCCTATTTCGGCCAGGCGCTTTCCAATCCCTACGTGATCCTCGGCACCATCCTGAACGGGGTATTCTACTTTCTGTTGATCGCCTCCCTCTCCTGGGCGGACGTCACGGTGGCGGTGCCGTTCACGGCGATGGAATATGCCTTTGCCGCGATCCTGGCGATCACGCTGCTCCAGGAAGTCGTGCCGCCGATACGGTGGGCGGGGATCGTGCTGGTCATCGTGGGCGTGATCCTGGTGACGGCAAGCGGCGAGGCCACCTCGCATCCGTAGCGAGCGAGAGGGAGGCGCAACGAAGAGGCGATGGATCAAGGAGACCAACCCATGCGGCAGGTGAAGCCGTTTTATTTCGACATTACGGACGACGAGATTGTCTACTTCCAGCAGGAGTCGGCCAAGATCCTCCGGTCGGCGACGCTGATCCTGGGAGAGTACACGACCAAATTCGAACAAGCTTTCGCCGAGTACATCGGGGTCAAACACGCGATCTCCTGCAACAGCGGCTCGACGGCGCTGGAATTCTTGCTGCGGATCAAGAAGATCGAGGGCACGGCCGTGCTCGTCCCGACGAATACGAATTTTGCCACGGTCGCCGCCATTATCCGCGCGGGCGGCGAGGCTCGGTACCTGGACATGGACAAGAAGACCTTCGCGCCGACGCTGGCCATGGTCCAGGAGGCGATCAAGAGACATCAGGCCAAGAGCAAGACGCCCGTCTCCGGGGTTCTCTGGGTCCACATCGGCGGCGTGGTCTCGCCGGAGTTTCTCGAGGTCGTGCGCTACTGCCGCAAGCACGGCCTGTTCGTGATGGAAGATGCGGCCCATGCGCACGGCAGTCAGATCAAGGGCGTGAAGTCCGGGAACCTGGCCGACGCCGCAGCCTTTTCCTTCTTTCCCACCAAGGTCATGACGACCTGCGAGGGGGGCATCATCACCACGAACAACGACGAAGAAGAGTACCTGGCGCGCTCGTTTCGCAACCAGGGCAAGCGGGGCGTGAACTTCGGCGGGCTGCACCACGATTTCGGCAACAGCAGCCGGATCACGGAACCGGGCGCTCTGTTGGGACTGATCCAGTTGAAGAAGCTCCCGCAGATGTTGGCGCGGCGGCAACGGGGCTATGAGATCATCACGAAAGCGCTGGACAAGGCGGGACTCAGTTATGTCTCGACTGCGCACATGGATGCGGCCAGCCAATACAAGCTGATCGTCCACGTGCCGGAAGGGCGTCATACGGACGACCTGAAGAAGAAGTTGAGCGGCGACGGGGTCCTGTGCGGCGGCGGGGTGTACGACCTGCCCTGCCACAAGCAGCCGGTCTTCGAAGGGGTCTGTTCGGGCGAGAGCTATCCTGGCGCGGACCGCTGGTGTCCGAACCATCTCTGTCCGCCGCTGACCTCCGGCATGACGGAAGACGACGCGCGGTATGTCGGCGAGACATTGGTCAAGCACCTGGTCTGAGCGAGTTATCGTGGCACACGAGGGTCACATGAAGGATTTTGCAGTCGTCGGGGGAGGCATCGCCGGGCTGGCGGTCGCCGAGATGCTGCAGCGATCGGGGGCTTCGGTGGTCCTGATCGAGAAAAACAAGACCCTCTGCGCCGAGGCCTCGGCCGAGCAGCAAGGGTGGTTTCACACCGGCGCCCTCTATACCGCCCTCCCGAACAACTTCTTCTGCCGCACGATGGTGGGCAACCTCGACGACCTAGTGGATTATTACGGCGAGTTTCCCAACATGAACCTGCGGGTGGACAAACACATCTACACCACCAACCGGGACGGCTGGTTCTCGAACCGGACCAATTTCTATGCCTACACGAGCTGCGCGGGGGTCAGCTGGAAATGGAAGCTGCCTTGGGCCGTGGCCCTCCATCGAGCCAAACGGCGGATGTCCTGGTTTGAAACCTTGGATGCCTCGAGAAGCCTGAGTCACCAACTGGGGTTCGGGGCCAAACCCCTGCAGTACGTGGTGCATCGCTCATCCCTGGGCGTCAGCCTCGATCATGTGGCCTTTGCGCTCAAGTCTCGGGATCGGGCGATGAATACGAGGTTGATCGCGGTGGACCTGCTGCGGTCCTTTCTCGCCAGCGGGGGTTCCGTGCAGACGCAGACCAAGGTCCTGGGGTTGGAGAAAGGCGCGGTGCTCGCTAAGGAGGCTGGCGGCGAGGCTTCCGTCAAGATTCCGGCGAGACACGTAATCCTGGCGACCGGCAAGGACACCACCGCCTTCGAGACCAACACGAAGGTCTTCATCAGCCCCCTGATGGTCGTCTACCCGGCGCTCACCGACATCAATTTCGTGCGGATGTCGCCGCACATGGAGAAAACGATCAACCACATCTGCCATCGCAACAACGGGCTGGAATATTCGTTGATCGGGAACGCCGTCTATCACGATGCGCAACAAG
Source organism: Nitrospirota bacterium (assembly GCA_004296865.1). Classification (GTDB taxonomy): domain Bacteria; phylum Nitrospirota; class Nitrospiria; order Nitrospirales; family Nitrospiraceae; genus SCVQ01. Next base: position 1,109 of record SCVQ01000606.1, on the reverse strand, counting down.
GCACCGGCGCGGTGCTGGAGCGGGTCCGGGCCAACATGTTGGGGCTGGCGAGCCGCGTCTTCGGCCAGGTCGACGCCAAGAACGCCGATCTGTTTTTCGGCTACAAAACCGAGGTGTCTTCGTCCTCCTCGATCAGAAACTACCTCTACCACATCCTCGACCGAGGCGATTATACGCTGGCCCTGCCCGGCAAGTTCTCCCTCTGCTTCAGCCTGGCCGTGAATGTCTGCCGCCACTTCGGCATCGAGCCGGTGGAGCAGAGCCGTCTGGCCGAACCGGAGGCAGCCCAGGCCTTGATCGAAGAACCCCTGCACTATCAGATGGCCAAGCGGTTGGCGGACCAACATCGGACCTGCGCGTAGGATGAAGAAAGAAACGGTCTGAGCCGTTTTCACCAGCCGAGCAACCGGCATCATCTGTGGCTTCGCTCCTTCCCTCTCGACAAACCATCGCCCTTGCAGATTCCGGTCCCTCCTGTCATAAAAGGCGATGATGTCCTTCAACATTCTGCGTGACCCCGCCACGGGCGAAGAAGTCTTCGAGGTGTCTCTACGGGGGCATCACCTGCTGGACGCTCCGCTCTTGAACAAAGATACGGCATTTTCTCAAGCCGAACGGCGCGAGTTCGGCCTATTGGGACTCTTGCCCCCCCATGTAGACACGCTCGATACGCAGGTCGCGAGAGCCTATGAGGAGTACCAGCAGAAGGACACCGACTTGGAGCGGCACATCTTTCTCCGCGCCTTGCAGGACCGCAACGAAACGATCTTCTACCGGCTGCTTCTCGACCACATTACCGACATGATGCCCATCATCTACACGCCGGTGGTGGGCGATGCCTGTCAGCGGTTCAGTCACATCTACCGGCGGCCCCGTGGACTCTTCATTTCGTATCCTGAAAAAGACGACATCGAGACGATTCTGGGGAACGCGCCCTATCCCCATGTACAGGTGATCGTCGTGACCGACGGCGAACGTATCCTGGGCCTGGGGGATCAGGGGGCGGGCGGAATGGGCATCCCGGTGGGCAAACTGTCCCTCTACACGCTCTGCGGCGGCATTCACCCCGCCACGACCTTGCCCATTTTGCTCGATGTGGGAACGGACAA
>SCVQ01000605.1 GCA_004296865.1 Nitrospirota bacterium | reverse complement strand
CCAACACCATCGTGTGCCTCGATCAGAGACCCGCGTTGCGGGTTCTGATAATCCGTTTGATTTCCTGGATGTTCTGCACCGTGTACACCCGCCAATTTCGCCAATCACGCGGAGCGCCAGAAATCAGTCCCTCGCGTTCCCACCGAAACAGCGTGGCACGGGAAACATCAAAGAGTTTGCAGACCTCGATGGTCTTGTAACGTTTTTTTGAATCCCCTTCCAAATTTGGCATACTCGACTCTCGTCTCAAAACAAAACGCCTCCCCCACCTGTTGCGTTTGAGTATAGTCAATATATTACGCCTGTCAAGTAAACCACCGCGCGACGGGCGCACCTGCGCGGCGATCGATGCCAAGCCGGCGCCTCTGCAATCCTCGAAGCCGCCCTGGGAGAACCTGTCAGGATTTGTGCAAGTCGCGATGGCGAAGGATGATCTCCCGCCCGGAGGCAGCAAAGCTGTCCCGCAAGCGTGAGGCGATGGCCACGGACCGGTGACGCCCGCCGGTGCAGCCGATCGCGATGGTGAGGTAGCTCCGCCGCTCCCGCTCGTACAGCGGGAGCAGGAACCTGAGCATGGATTCGAGATGATCCAGAAAGGCCTTGGCATCCGGGTCGTCCAGCACGTGAGCTTGCACGCGCGGGTCCTCTCCGGTCAGCACCTTTAACTCCGGGACAAAATTGGGATTCCGCAAAAAGCGCACGTCGAACAACAGATCTGTATCGTACGGCACACCAAACTTAAATCCAAAGGTCAGCAACGAGACGGCCATGTGGGGGCTTTCATCCTGCCGCAGATAATGCCGCGCCAACAGATCCTTGAGTTCGTGGACGGTGAGATCGGACGTATCGATGATCCGGTCTGCGCGCTGCTTCAGGTCGAGCAAACGCTCCCGTTCAAGCCGAACCCCGTCGAGGACGGGCGACTGGGGGAGCAGGGGGTGCGGGCGGCGAGATTCCGAGAAGCGACGGACCAGGACTTCGTCCCTGGCCTCAAAAAACAGCAGCTCGACGGCATAGCCAAGGGATTTCAACCGATCCAGGTTGGCGAAAAAATCTCCGAAGAAGCCGCGTTCACGGATATCGATGCCCAGTGCGACATTGCGGATATCCCCGCCTTGCTGCAGGCAGAGTTCAGTAAACTTGGGCAGCAACGCCGGCGGCAAATTGTCGACGCAAAAAAATCCCAGATCCTCGAAACACTTGATCGCGTGAGTTTTCCCTGATCCGGAGAGGCCACTGATGATCACCAGGTGCAGCGCCTGCATCAGCCGCCCGCCATCATACCGGTTGAGGGTCGATCAATTCGATGCTGTCTGGCTCCAACCGCCGGACAACCTGGACTCGATTGGAGGCGGCGTCGACGAACACCACCAGAGCGGAAGGTTGCGCGCCGAGGCGTTCGAGCGCTTCCGCGATCGTCAACCGCCGCAGGGAGGGGCGGACGGTCTTGAGCCCTACGGATTTCGGCTCAGCCTCGCGCACATCAAGAGCAGCCCGTCGCGCAGACACGCGCGCGGGCTTGTGGCTGACCAGCTTCTCCTTGTGTTTGCGCATCTGGTTGCTGATCTTGTCGAACAGCTGATCGATCGATACATAGAGGTCCTTGGTCGACGTCTTGGCTTGAATCACGGCACCGTTGAGCGTCAGCACCACTTCGGCCGTATGCCGAAACTTCTCGACCCCCAACACCACCTGCACGGGGCCGAGCGTCGGGCCATAGCGCTCCAACCGTTTCATGCGGGTTTCGAGATAGCGCCGCAACGCGGCCGTGACCTCGACGTGCCGACCGGTAATCCTCAGCTGCATGGAGTCCTCTTGAATTCCTGCGTGTAGGTGTGGACCGCTCGCGAAACCCGAGATCGCGCGTCGTCGTCGACGTCAGCACCGCAAGACTTGCGACCGCCCGGCACGCCCGCGTGTCGGAATGCCCGGTATTAAAAAAATCGCTTGCGCTGGCTCGCGGACGGAATGTGTTCTTCTGATCGATATTTGGCCACGGTGCGCCGGGCAATCATGATGTTGTTGCTGCGCAACTTCGCGGCGATTTCTTGGTCCTTCAGCGGGCGCTGGGCATCCTCGTCCGCCACCATGCGGCGGATCATGTCCCGGACCGTGACGGAGGACAACATGTCCTCATTCTGATCGGCCCGCTGGATCCCGGCATTAAAGAAGTATTTCAACTCCAGCATCCCCTGAGGGGAGTAGACATACTTGTTGGACGTCACTCGACTGATCGTCGACTCGTGCATGCCGATGTCGTCCGCGACCTGCTTGAGGACAAGGGGCTTGAGCGCCCGCACGCCTTTTTCAAAAAACTGCTCCTGGAATTTCACGATACTCCCGACCACCTTCACGATGGTCTTGTTGCGCTGTTCGATGCTGCGGATGATCCACTGCGCGCCACGAAGCTTCTCGTCCAGATAGGCCTTGGTCGTATCCGAGTGATCCTGCTTGCTCGCGATCAATTGCTTGTAATAGGGGCTGACGCGCAAGCGCGGCAGCCCGTCGTCGTTGAGCAACACCACCCATTCGCCTTCGCTCTTCTTCACAAAAACATCGGGGACCACCACATAATTGTCCGATACGAAATACGGTCGGCCCGGCTTCGGCTCAAGCCCCTCAATCACGCGCGTCGCGGCGAAGACTTCCTCGGTCGTCGCCCCGAGCGCCTTGGCGATCCGTCCGTAATGTTTCTTTTCCAGGTCTTTGAGGTGATCGGTCACGATGGCTTCGAGCATCGACCCCTTCAACGTGATGGACCGCTCCCCCGCCTTCCCAATCATGTGGCGGTCGAGATGCCCCAATTGGATCAACAGGCACTCGCGCAAGTCTCGCGCCGCGACACCAGCCGGGTCGAACGTCTGCACGTGTCGGAGGACGGCCTCGACGGCCTCCGGGGAAACCCCTGCGTCGGTCGCCAACTCGCCGAGCGGAGACCTGAGATACCCATCCTCGTCGAGGTTCCCGATGATCAGACGCCCGATGGCTTTCTCCGCGTCAGAGAGCCCCGAGAGCCCCAACTGCCACAGCAGGTGATCCTCGAGCGAAGTCGGTTTGACCGCCGTCTGATCGTAGGACGGCAACTCGTCCTGAGCCGAGGCAGGATACTCCGTGTCACCCACCCGTCGATCGCTGTCGAAATATTCTTCCCAGCCAAGTTCGTCGGAGCTGTTGGGGCTGTCGGGCTTGGCTTCTTCAGCCTCCCCGCTTCCCTCGGTCTGTTTGAGTTCTTTCTTGTCCTGCCCCCATTCTTCGGTCGCCGCCCCCTCGCCCTCGTCTGCCTCGACCTGCACCTCCTCCAGCAGCGGATTCTCCATCAGATGCTGCGTGAGGGTTTGTTGAAGCTCCAGCCTGGACAACTGCAGCAGTTTGATCGCCTGCTGCAGTTGCGGCGTCATGATCAGCTTCTGCCCGAGACGAAGATCAAGCCGCAGTTTCATGCCGGTCCCTCTGTTGCCATTCCCTCGTGCCCCTACAACCTGAAGCGTTCCCCGAGATAAATCGCCCGTGCGGTGGAACTGTTGACGATGGTCTCAGGCGGGCCGGACTCCAGGATCGTCCCCTCGTTGATGATGTATGCCCGGTCGGTGATAGACAGCGTCTCCTGCACGTTATGGTCGGTGATCAGAATGCCGATCTGCTTTTGCTTGAGACGCGTGATGATCTGCTGGATGTCGCCCACCGCAATCGGGTCGATCCCGGCAAAGGGCTCATCGAGGAGCAGAAATTGCGGATGGATCACCAGCGCGCGCGTAATCTCCAGCCGGCGGCGCTCCCCGCCGGAGAGGGCATAGGCTTTGCTTTTCCGAAGGGCCGTCAAGTCCAGTTCCCGGAGCAGCGCCTCCAATCGGGTGGCGCGATCCTGCGGGGACAGGACCAGCATCTCCAAAATCGCCAGGATGTTCTCTTCCACCGACAACCGGCGGAACACCGACGACTCCTGCGGCAAATACCCGATGCCGCGCCGGGCACGCTTGAACATCGGCAGATCGGTAATGGCCTTGCCGTTGAGCAGGATCTGCCCCGCATCCGGCTGGCATAAGCCCACCATCATGTCAAAGATCGTGGTCTTACCGGCTCCGTTCGGCCCCAGAAGGCCCACCACCTCGCCGGCCTTGACATCCAGACTGACGCCTTTGACGACCTGACGCCCCTTGAAGCTCTTCTTCAGCCCGGTAGCCTCCAAGCATTGCTGCGCCGCCGGAAACACCGCGGGCGCGCGGGAAGACTCCTGCACACCGGGGACCTGAGCGGCGCGCATCAACGACCTCCCCCCTGATCTTCTTCGATCTGCACGCGCGAGTTCCCTTCCACAATGCTGCGACCTTCGGCCAAATACATCGTGATTTTCTGTCCGGTGACCCGTGTGCCCTTCTGCCAGGCCACCGGCTCCCCCGTCAAGACAATCTTCTCCTCCTCGGCAAAGTACATCGCTTTTTGGCCCGTGGCCTGTCCGTCGTCTTTTTCAATCCGCACACGGCCGGTCGCCTCGATCATGCTGACCGACCGATTGCCCGTCGTCGGAAGGCCGGCGGCGTTCGCCGGCACGGATTTGTCGGTGGCTGCATTGCGTGCTTTCCCGCTCCCCCGAGCCGCCTCCCCGCCGCCAGAGGCCGGTTGATCCCCGGCCTTGAACACGACCACCATCACGTCCGAATGGACGATCAAGGCCCCCTTCGTCAGCACGACGGCCCCCTCAAAGATCGCCTTGCTTTCCTGGTTCCGAACCGTCATTTTTTCAGCCGTAATCGTCGTCCGCTGGCTCTCGGCCTGAGCCGGAGCGGCCGGGCGCGGCTCCGATGCCTGCGCCGCCACTGCGCCAAGCCAGCACGCGAGGGCAAGGCTACTGAGCGATTTCCACATTGACATCCTTCTCGATCTGAAACTCTTCTATCTCCAGTTTCCCGACCAGCCCGATCCCTTTCAGCACCAAGCCGTTTCCGGTAATGGTCACGGGGTCGCGCGTCGTGATTTCGTGCGCTTCATCCCCCCACATCAGATGGTTGGTCGTGATCGTGTACCCGCTTTCCAACTGGACGGTGATCGGCTCCACACGGTTGACGAGCACAAAATCCTTCTTGGCAAGATCCACGGTGCCTTCATCCCCCGCCAGCTTCAGCTCCCACCCCTTCGCCCCATGGAGCGTCACCTGAACCTGCTCCAGCATCGCACGGTTCTCCGCCTCAAATACATGGGCGCGTTGAGCCTGCACTTCCCATTGTACGGCTCCGTCGCGGGATTGAGTAAATTTGAACTGGTCGATGCCGGCATCAGCCCGACCGTTCGG
>SCVQ01000604.1 GCA_004296865.1 Nitrospirota bacterium | reverse complement strand
CCGCAGTCTCCAACATCATCGGCAGGAGGGACCGGACTTCTTTTTCACGGCTCCCCGGCAGAAGGCCGATCACGCGCGCCGTCTCATCCAAGCCGACACGTTTGCGTAGTTCCGACCGGTCGTAGGACGGGGCCACCGCATCGAGCAAGGGATGGCCCACAAACGTGCAGCGCACGCCGGCCCGCCGGTAGAGCTCTTCTTCGAACGGCAGGATCACGATCATACGGTTCACGACCTGCGCGATCAGGCCAATCCGGCTCCCGTGCCAGGCCCAGATTTGCGGCGCGATGTAATAGATGACCCGATGTCCGGCGCGTTTGGCCACGCGGGCCAAGCGCAGATTCAATCCCGGGTTGTCGATGAAGACCACCGCATCCAGAGGATTCTCCTTGAGGAAACGGGAAAGGGCCGCATAGGTGCGTATAGCCGCGCGCAACTGCGCCAAGCCGACCATCCCGATCGCATCCAGACGCTCGATCCCCTGCACCAACCGCACACCGGCCGCGCGCATCTTTCCCCCGCCCACGCCCAACAGTTCGACGTCCGGCCTGAGCGTTCGGATCGCCGTGGCCAGGTTGGCCCCGTGCAGGTCCCCCGAGGCTTCGCCGGTCACGATCAAAATGCGCGGCATGACAACAACCGTGAGGCGTGACGCGTGAGACGTGAGGAGGCCGTTTCAGACACGTAGGATACTCTGTCCTCGATCACCTTACGCCTCACCCCTCACCCTTCACGCGCCTGTTCATGGCGTTGAACGAACTGGCCGATCGCATCCAGCACCCGATAAGCCAGATCCAGCGCCTTGACTCCATCCTCCCCGGACACCGGAGGCGGCGTCCGAGTCGCAACAGCCTGGAGGAAGGACTCCAGTTCCAGCTTCAGCGGCTCCTCATCCCCGCCGCGCACCTGCTCCACCTCGATCGTCGGCCGTGCCCCAGGTTCGACCCGCCGCCGGCAAATCGACGCCTGACGCGTCTGGTAATCGACGGAGATGTACGCATCCCGCTGAAACAGCCGCAGCCGTCGCATCCGATTCGTCGACACGCGGCTGGCGGTCAGGTTCGCCACGCACCCGCTGCCGAACGCGATACGGGCATTGGCGATGTCGATGCTCGACGACAGCACCGATACGCCGGCGGCGCGGACTTCTTCGACCGGCCCCGGATCAAACGAGAGCACCATGTCCAGGTCGTGAATCATCAAATCCAGCACCACGTCCACGTCGGTGCCGCGCTCGCCGAACGGACTCAGTCGATGGCATTCGATGAAGCCCGGCTTCCCGATCAACGGGCGCACGGCTCGGATCACGGGGTTGAACCGCTCAATGTGGCCGACCTGGAGCACGTAGCCCTTCGCCCCTGCCAGCGCCACCAGGTCACGGGCTTCAGTCAACGTGGCGGCGATCGGTTTTTCCACCAGCACGTGGGCGCCGGCTTTCAGGCACTCCGCCACGACTGCATGGTGCGCCGACGTCGGCACCGCCACGCTGACCGCGTCCACCTGATCCAGCAAGGCCGTGACTTGCGGAAAGACGGGGACGTGGTGCCGGTCCGCGATCAGCTTGGCCCGCTCCGGATCGCAATCCGTCACTCCGACCAGCGTCGCACCGGGCAACGAGGCATAGAGGCGGGCGTGGTGCTGCCCCAGGTGTCCCACGCCGATCACCCCGACCCGTAACGGCTTCACAGCAGCTGGTCACCGCGGAGCCCGACGATGGCGATGCCCGCTCGCTCGGCGCTCTGCAGCATCTCATCCCGGTCCAGCAGCACGCTCCGCCCCGCTTCCAGGGCCAGGGCCGTGGCCTTGACCGACGCCATCGTCTTCACCGTGGTCGGCCCGACGGCCGGCAGATCGAACCGCAAATCCTGCTGCGGCTTGCATCGCTTGACCACCGCCGCACCGACCCCGGCCAGACCGCCGCCCCGGCGGATGGCTTCGTCCGTGCCCTCCACCGCCTCGACCGACACCACGACCCGGTCTTTGACCACCACGCATTGGCCGATGTCGAGCCGTCCGATCTCCAGCGCCGTCTCCCACCCGTACCGGATATCCTCCCACTCCTTCTTGCTCGGACTGCGCTTCGTGAGCGTGCCTTCTTCCACGAGGATGCCGTGGAGTCCGAAGGTAGACTCACGAATCTGGATGCCCTCGCGCTCCAACTCAGCCGCGACCTCCCGCAAGATGCCGTCGTCTTTCCAGTGCCGGAGCCGGCTGAAGAGCGCCAGCGCCCGGAGGTCCGGCATGACCGTGGTAAAGACGTGCGTCTTCTTGATGCCGCCGAGCATCACGGCTTGCCGCACGCCGTCCTCTTTGAGCGCCTTGAGCAGCTTGCCGAACTGCCCGATCTTCACCCAGTGGATGCGATCGACGTGTTGCTCCAATTCAGGAGCGGTCTCTCCGATATGAGCCACCGCCGAGACCGTATAGCCCAAGCGCCTGACATTGTCGGCGAAAATAATCGGGAACCGTCCGTTGCCCGCGATCAGACCGATGCGTTCTCCCGCCCCTCTCGGCTCGGGCCCCGGCAGGCTCCGCTTCCCCGCCTGGCTACTCCTCATCCTCCCGATCCTTCCCGACCGACCGGCAGATGCCTCGTTTGGACCCTTCGAGAAATGCCAGCATGGCCAGCACGTCGGCACTGTCCTTGAATTCATCCCGCGCACGCTTGATCGCTTCGGCCATGCGATAGTCGGACCGGAACAATACTTCATAGGCTCGTTTCAGCACGGCGATGCGATCGTTCGAAAACCCGTGTCGCTTGAGCCCCACCGAGTTCAACCCGAACAGACGCGCCCGATAGCCCCCGGCCGCGCGCATGAACGGAGGCACATCCCGCCCGACCGCCGAACAGCCGCCGATCATCACGTAGGCCCCGACGCGCACGAATTGATGAATCCCGACCAGCCCCCCGATGATCGCGTGGTCGCCGATCGTGATATGCCCCGCCAGGGTCGCCGCATTGGCCATGATAATGTGGCTCCCCAGATGGCAGTCATGAGCCACGTGCACATAGGCCATCAGAAAGTTCTGATGCCCGATGACGGTCTTGCCCCCGCCGGGCACAGTGCCCCGGTTGACCGTCACGTATTCGCGCAGGATGTTGTCATGCCCGATCACCACGCGTGTCGGCTCCCCTTGGTACTGGAGATGCTGGGGCGGCGTCCCGATGGAGGCAAAGGGATATATCTGGCAGCGCTCCCCGATCTCGGTCCAGCCTTCGACGCAGACATGGGAGACCAGGCGTGTCCCGCGTCCGATCTTCACATGTTCTCCGATGACGGAGAACGGTCCGATCTCGACGTCTTCAGCCAGCTCGGCTTTCGGATGCACCAGCGCTGTCGGATGAATCTGCACTCCTTCGCCTCCTCAGTAAACGTCTCTCATCGTTCGTCTCGGACCTCGCGCGTCACGCGTCACGTTTTCCGTCTTTTTCTTCCGTGACCATCGCCGTCAATTCGGCCTCGCAGACTAAGTCGGCTTCCACATAAGCCTTGGCCTGCATCTTCCAAAACGGAGGGCGTCGCTTGAGCACGTGCACTTCGAAGCGCAGTTGATCGCCGGGCACCACCGGCTTGCGAAATTTGGCGCCATCCACGCCGGTCAAATAGACCACCGGCCGACCGGCGGACGGGAACGACTTGAACGCCAACACGCCCCCCACCTGAGCCATCGCTTCGAGAATCAGGACGCCGGGCATGATCGGACGATCCGGGAAGTGCCCCTGGAAGAACGGCTCGTTGACTGTCACATTCTTGATGCCCACGATACGCTGGCCGACCTCAAGCTCCCGAATACGGTCGACCAGCAGGAAGGGGTACCGGTGGGGAAGGATCGCCTGAATCTCCCCGATCTCGATCGTCATGCCCGTCTCCTCTCCGGTTGCAGCTCTCTACGACACGGCTACTTGTACCGCTTGTCGAATTCCTTCACGACCAGGTCGGTCAAGTCCACCGCCGCACTGTGGTACAGGACGATCTTGAGCGTGTTCTCGTGGCCCTTGTCCAGGATCGCCGCATAGCCCTCTTTCTGCGCCACGTCCGCAGCCACCTGCTTGATTTTCCCCATGTACTCGTCGCCTACTTCCTTTTGTTTCTGCTGAATCTCCCGGTTGAACTCCTGAAGGCGGGCCTGATAGGCCTCGAACTTTTTCCGAAACTGTTCCTGTTTTTCCCGCTTCGCCGCCTCGCTCAGCCCGGACTCCTGATCCTTCAGCGCCTTCTCCATCGCCTTCATTTCTTCGTCGTCGGAAGAGATGATACGCTGCCGGCCGGCTGTGAACTCCTTGAGCGTCTCCAGCGCGCGTTTCCCCGCTTTCGTCCGTTCAACCACCGCCTGCTGATCCATGACACCGACTTTGAAGACTTCCGCCGCCACACTCCCAGCCGCGTGGCTATGCAGAAGCACCACCGCCCCCGCGGCAATAAGCCACCGCCCCCATCCTCTCATCCCCGCGCTCCTTTCGTTGCCGATTCGATCCAAGCCCTCACGGCATCTCTTTGTTGAATGCCTCGATCACCTTCACGGACAGGTCCAACGAGGCATCGTTATAAAGCATCGTGCCGCCTTTAGCCTTTTCAATCACCACCTGCATGCCCAGTGGTTGCGCCACCTTCGCCACGACTTTTTCGACTTTCTCCCTGAACCCTTCCATCACTTCCCTCTGCTTCTCCTGAATCTCACGGTTCAGTTCGTTCCCTTTTTGTTGAAACTCCATCACGCGACGCCGAAACTGCTCCTCGCGCTCTTTTTTTGCATTTGCACTGAGCACGCTGGCTTGCCTGACCAAATCCTCTTCCATGCGCTTCAGTTCTTTTTCCTCCAACTCGATCAACGCCTGGCGATTTTTGATAAACGCATTGAGAGACTCCTCCGCCCTCTTGCCGGCCGCTGTTTCTTTGAGCACCTTCATGGGATCCACCACGCCGACCTTCGCCCCGGACGGCGTCGGCGAAACCGCCGCACAGCCCCAGGCCGCCAGCCCAAGACCGATTGCCGCCAGCCCGACGGCATGACCGCCGATCCTCCAGATCCGCTTTGATGCGCGCCCCGCCCGTAACCCCATAGATCCGATCCCCCCTCGGCCGTCAGCAGCCGGCGGTCGGCCATGGGCCGACCGCGACACACCCGTCTTAGAACAGCGATCCAACGGAAAATTCAAACACGCCCGGCCGCTCTCCCGGCTTGGGGTTCAGGTTCAGTCCGTAGGCCACGCGGAGCGGGCCGAAGGGCGAAATCCACCGGCCTTCCAGCCCGGCCGCCTTGCGGAGATCGGCCAAAACCAGCTTCTCGTTATCATCAAACCCCTTGCCGTAGTCGAAGAAGATGACGGCGTTGAGCTTGGCCTCAGCCGAGACCGGGAAGATAAAGTCGTAGTTAATAATCAATTCCTTTGCGGCGCCGACCAGAGACCCGCTTGAGGTGACGGGCCCCGCACGACCGAAGACAAAGCCGCGCATCGTGTTGATGCCGCCGACGAAGTACCGTTCCGTCAACGGGATGGGCCTCCCCCCGATCCCTTCCACAGTACCGAAACGGCCACGCAAGGAATGGCGTAAATCATACGGCAGCGACCAGTATTTCATCGTATCGACGGTCACCTTGTAATAATTGTTGCTGCCGCCGAGGTACCGGGTCCCCCAATCGAGATTGAGGGCGTTGCGCATGCCGGATCGAGGATCCATATAGTAGTCGCGCGAGTCCCGCGAAATGGCGGTCCGAAACCCGGTCGTGGTCTGCGTTCCGATCTGCTTGAGAATGAAATCGGGCGCATCGCTCTGCGCATCCGAGAATTTCATGCTCTCCGCCACCAGGGCGAAGCTCCCTGAGCTGTACTCGGAAAACCACCGCCCCAACGTCGCGCTGGCCCCGCTCTTGTCTTCGAAATACGTGGTGTAGTTCGTCATCGTCCTATAGATGTCGATCTGCCCGGACGTCAGGGAATCATTCAGGTAGGGATCGCGGAGGGTGATCAACCCGAGCGAACGCCGCTGCCCCAACTGACCTCGGACCCGCACCATCTGGCCGCGGCCATTCAAGTTGCCTTCGGTAATGTCCGCCACTGCGGTCAACTGGTCCAACGTGCTGTACCCGCCGCCGATGCTAAACTGGCCCGTGGGTTTCTCCTTGACCTTGACGTCGAGGTCCACTTTGTCCTGCTCCACCTGCCGGGGAAGGATTTCGACCGTCTCGAAAAAATTGAGGTTGTTCAGCCGCTGGAAGCTCCGCTTGATCGCCACGGTGTCGATGACGTCCTGCTCATCCACCCGGACCTCGCGACGGA
>SCVQ01000603.1 GCA_004296865.1 Nitrospirota bacterium | reverse complement strand
GGGGCTGATCGCTACGGCGGTGGCCTTGCTGTTGCGCCGCTTCGACTGGCAGTGCATTGAAGTGGCCGATACCTGCGCTCATTGCGGCCAGGTGCATGAATCGGCCGGGTGGGTCGCCTCGGCCGCGGACATGTTGGCGATCGCGAGCCTCATCTATCTCGTTGCACTGCCACTCGCGGCCTTCCCCGACGAAGCCGGGACCGACTGGAGAGAACTCGCTCTCGGTACCGGTATGGTGGTCGTCCTGCTCCTGGTCCTGATGCTGTTCGGAATGCTTCTACGCTACGCCACCCTTCTGATGCGACCGACATCCCTTCAGAGTGCTGGGTGGGCCGCCGCACTCTGTGCTGGGGCGCGCGTGACGAGCCTTCTGGTGGCAGCCCTTCTTTTTCAACAAGGAATTGACGCGTCCGCCGTTGGTCGCGTGGTTGGGCAGGTGCTGACGCCGCCTGTGGCCGAGCAGCTATTTGCCACGTTGGGCAATACCACTCCGATCACACTCGCAGTCGCGGTGGGCGGTGGTGCGGCCCTAGTCAGCCTCGCCTGCCGCTGGCTGGTGCCACCGATGCTCGGCAGCCGGCCGCTTGTCCTCTTCTCTTCAACGACCCACGTTCACGCCCAGCCGAGTTGACCGCCATGCAAGAAGCCTTCGATCTTGTCGATTCTCTCGTCGCCAACATCTCTCGAGTAATCATCGGCAAGGAGCATGTGACGCGGCTTGTACTCGCTGCTCTGCTCTCCCGAGGCCATGTCCTCCTCGAAGACAAGCCCGGCGTAGGTAAGACCATGCTGGCGCGGGCGCTGGCAGCTTCGGTGAGCTGCAGCTTCAAGCGCATCCAGTGCACACCCGACCTGCTGCCGGTCGACATCACCGGTTACGTAGACATCCGCTCACAGGAATTCAAACGAGGACCAATCTTCGGAAACATCGTCCTGGCGGATGAGATCAATCGTGCGACACCCCGCACCCAGAGTGCGCTGCTCGAGGCGATGGGCGAACGGCAGGTCAGCATCGATGGCGAGACCCACCCCCTGCCGGACCCCTTCTTCGTGATTGCCACGCAGAATCCGGTGGAGCACCACGGTGTCAACGACCTGCCGGAAGCCCAACTCGACCGATTCCAGATCATGGTTTCTCTGGGCTATGCCGATGCGCAAGAAGAGAAGCGCCTAGTGATGGACCGCCAGCACACCGATCCCTTGCAGCTGCTGAAGCCTGTCACAGATGTTGAGGGTCTGCGGCGGCTGATCGGTTCAGTGCTCGAGGTAAAGGTTGCCGAAGCGCTGATCGATTACGGAGTGGGACTGGTGCGTGCGACGCGTTCGTCGAAGTTGCTGGAGGTCGGAGCAAGTACGCGGTGTACCCTGCAGCTTGTGCGCCTCGCCCAGAGCCACGCGCTCGTCAATCGCCGTACCTACGTCATTCCCGATGACCTCAAGATGCTGGCCCATCACGTCCTGCCCCATCGCGTGACGCCTGCCTCCGCGCCGGGCGAGGGTATGAGCATGACCCAATGGAAGCAGGAGTGTGTCAGCAGCATTCTTTCCGAGGTAAGGCTGCAGGATGCCTGACGCGGGCAGCGGCTTCAGGGAGGCGACGCGGCTTCGCATCGAGCCGCAATGGCCGATGATCGTACTGTTTTCAGCGACGCTTTTCTTTGCTCTGGCCTGTCTGACCAATCTGGAAAATGCGGTCGCCATGATGGGACTGATCGATGCCGTCCTGATCCTGTCCTGGTTCGTTGCTGCAACCGCCATCACGCATCTTTGCGGCGGTCACAAACTGGCACTCAAGCCTCCACAGATGCATGCCGACTTTCACCAGCTTTCGGGCTTTCGCGTGGAGGTGCGCCTCGGCAACCGCTCGCGGCGTCTGCCCGCCCTTGGTGTGATGCTACGGCTCGACGTGCAGACCGAGGGCGTGCCCCTGATATCACCGCCCGTACATGTGAATGCGCTGCCACCCCGGAGCACGGCAAGCTGCGCCTGGGATATTGCCGTGCGCAAGCGGGGCGAGGTCGAAGTGCGCGGAGCGAGGGCCAAGCTTTCTTTCCCTGGTAGCCTTTTCGCGCATGAGTGCCACTTCACCTTCGCACACCGCAAGCTAGCCCTGCCAGCTGTGTTCCGTCTCGACAATCGCGCCCTTGATCTGCTGAGCGGCCGGCGGAAGGCGGAAAGCCGCAGCGCCGTGATACCGGCGTCGAGCGGGGATTTCATTGGGGTGCGTCACTACAGACAGGGCGACAATCCCCGTGACGTGCACCTGGCCCTCTCGGTACGGTTGCCGGACTTTCCTTTCCAGCTGGCCATTCGAGAATTCGAGGATCCTGCCTCAAACGACGTCTGCGTCGTGCTCGACACTGCGATTCCCCCCGACAGTCCAGATCTAGACACGCTGCGCCACAATCATGAAGTTTCGCTCTCCTTCGCCGTCGCCTTTTGCCGACTTCTGGTCGACCGCCGCTACCGCGTTCGCTTCTGCGCCGTCGATGGTAGAGGCGGGCGGATAGACCTCAATATCCTGCGGCCTTCGACCGATCTGCCCGAGCTCGAGGCGCGTCTCGCACGGGTACACCCGGTCGAGGAGGCGCAGGCGGTAACGCGGCTCATTAGCGACGTTTATTCGCGAGCCAGCGCCTCCGTTTTTCTGGTCGGCCTTCGTGATGGTATGCGTCCCTTGCATGGGGTGTTTTCCATCGCGCCCGGTATGCAACGACGTCTGGTGCGGGAGGTGGTGGGCGCATGATCACCGGTACGGACCCGTCGATATCAAAGGCCAAGCCGCAGCCCATGCCACGCTTCGACGGGGCAGGTCGCTTCCAGTTGGCCCTGGATGCCGATGTGCGGTACCGGGCAATCGTTGCGGGGGCACTTCTGCTGGCGGCCTTCGCGGGCTCTGCCATGGGATCCCTGTCCTATCGCGCAGGGCTTCCGTGTACGGCGCTGTGGTCGTTGATGGCGGCAGGTCTGGTCGCGCGCTGCTCCGCACGTCGCCCTGGCGGCCGGCTGGAGCGCGAGGCTGCGGTCATTCTGGTAGGAGCAGCCGGCTTGGTCGGGGTAGCAGCATCTTTCGGCGAGAGTCTCTCGGGATGGCGTGTGGTTGCTGTCGTCCTTGGAGCGGCGCTGACAGGCTTTGCGTTTCTCCTGCCTATGCCGCGATGGCTGGTGGGCGTCGTGCTGATTCTCGCGGGTGTGGTAGCCGGCCTCTGGCTCGGC
>SCVQ01000602.1 GCA_004296865.1 Nitrospirota bacterium | reverse complement strand
GACGTCGTCGCGTGTGGGAAAATCGGCTCGGTAGTGGGCGCCCCGACTCTCTTCTCTGGCCAGAGCCCCGACCGCGATGGTCTCCGCGACCTCCAGGAGCGACTGCAGTTCCAGGGCCTGGATCAAATCCGTGTTAAAGATCTTTCCCCGGTCCTGGAGCAGAACGAACGCCGCCCGCTCTTTCAACTCGCGGACTCGCCCGACCGCATCCGACATGGACGGCTTGGTCCGGAAGATCCCCAGATTCAAACTCATGACCTTCCCCAGTTCATCACGGACCTGCCACGCCCGCTCCGGTCCCTCGTTCGCAAACAGCCGCGCGACCCTCGCCTCTTCCTTCCGCAACGTCTCCGGCGAGAGGGCGCGCGGAGGCTGGTTCTCCACGGCCTCGGCGGCGCGCTGGCCCGCGCGCCGGCCGAACACGATCGTCTCGAGCAACGAATTGCCGCCCAGGCGGTTCGCGCCGTGGACGCTCACGCAGGCGCATTCCCCCGCCGCATAGAGGCCGGGCATTTCGGTTGCGCCCCACTGGTCGGTCCGCACCCCGCCCATCTGATAATGCGCGCCGGGCCGCACCGGGATCGGGGACTCGACCGGGTCCACCCCCGCGAACTCGATCGCCAGTTGCCGAATCTGGGGCAGGCGTTCTTCGATCCTGGCGCGCCCCAGGTGCCGCAGGTCCAGCAACACACAGCCGTCCACCCCGCGGCCTTCCAATATTTCCCGGCCGATCGCCAGCGACACGGTGGAACGGGTCGCCAATTCCATCTGCTCCGGGGCATAGTTCTTCATGAACCGTTCTCCGAGCGTGTTGAGCAAGTACCCGCCCTCGCCCCGCGCGCCTTCCGTGATCAGGATACCGGTGTCCTTGAGGGTCGTCGGATGGAACTGGACAAACTCCATGTCCATCAACGGGGCGCCGGCCCGGTAGGCCAGCGCCATGCCGTCACCGGTGTTGATCACCGCGTTGGTGCTCGTCAGAAACACACGGCCGCTCCCGCCGGCCGCGACAATGACCGCCTTCGCGCCGATCGCGTGGAACCCGCCGTGGATCAGGTCCCAGGCGATGACCCCGCGGCAGACGCCCTCCTCCACGACCAGGGAGGACACGTACCATTCCTCGTAGACGAAGACTTGGTGCTTGAGGAGCTGCTCGTACATCGCGTGGAGGATCGCATGGCCGGTGCGGTCGGCCGCGTAGCAGGTGCGGGGGAATCCGGCGCCGCCGAACGGTCGCTGTGCGATCCGGCCCTGCTCATCGCGGCTGAAGATCACGCCCATCCGTTCCAGGTCCAGGATGTCGCTCGGCGCCTCCCGGCACATCGCCTCGATCGCGTCCTGATCGCCCAGATACAGGCCGCCTTTGGCCGTGTCGAAGGCGTGCGATTCCCAGGCGTCGTGCTCGCCGATAGCCGCGTTGATGCCGCCCTGCGCGGCCACCGAATGGCTGCGGACCGGATGGACCTTCGAGAGAATCGCGACATCCAGGTGAGGCCGGCAGGCAAGGGCCGAGAGGGCCGCCCTCATGCCGGCCAGGCCGGCGCCGACAATGAGCACGTCGTGGATTTTCATGCGGCAGGACATGCGGCGGAAACGGCGGCAAGCGCCTCCGCTTCGTGCTGCGTGTGCGGGAGTCCAGCGGACATGACAGGCCGTCGCCACATGCGTACATGATGCCCAAGCGACGTGAAGAACGCAAGGTGCCGGGTCCAGGCACGCCGGCTTCACTCGCTTCCTCGGAATATGTTATATGGGTGCGTAGCGCTGAGCGTCACAGAGTTCTAACCAGGATACCCATGATGACCCCAAAGATGACCCCAAAAGAAATCCTTGCTCCCTCCGACCCGTTTGTCCACCGTCACCTCGGCCCAACGGACGCCGATATCCGCGAGATGCTGGCGACCCTCGGCCTCCCGTCGCTCGATGCGCTGGCCGAGGCCACCGTGCCGGAGGACATCCGGCTGCGCAAGCCCTTGGCGCTCGGAGCCCCTCTGGGGGAGCACGAGGCACTGGCGGCCTTGCGTGCCCTGCACGACCGGAACCAGGTCTTTCGCTCCTTCATCGGCATGGGATACCACGATTGCCTGACGCCCCCGGTCATTCAGCGGAACGTTCTGGAAAATCCAGGCTGGTACACCGCCTACACCCCCTACCAAGCAGAGATCGCCCAGGGACGGCTGGAAGCCCTGATGAATTTCCAGACCATGGTGGCCGACCTGACCGGATTGCCCGTTGCGAACGCCTCCCTGCTGGACGAGGCCACCGCGGCGGCGGAAGCCATGCACATGTGCCACGGCATCGCACAAAAAGAATCCGGCCAAGGCGCGAGCAAGCACCACTTTTTCGTCGCGCAGGATTGTCATCCGCAGACCATCGCGGTGCTGCAGACGCGCGCCCAGCCGCTCGGCATCACCGTGCAGGTCGGCAGCCCGGACAGAATCGATTTCGGTCCGCACCTCTTCGGCCTACTGATTCAATACCCGGCGACGAATGGATCGGTGCGGGATTACACCGACCTGATTTCGAAGGCCCATGCAGCCGGCGTGTTGGTCGTGGTTGCCACGGATCTGCTGGCCCTCACGTTGCTGCGGCCGCCCGGCGAGTTCGGAGCCGATATCGCGGTCGGGTCGAGCCAGCGCTTCGGCGTGCCGCTTGGCTTCGGCGGCCCCCACGCCGCCTTCCTCTCGGCCAAGCAAGAGTACGTCCGCCAACTGCCGGGACGCCTGATCGGCCTCTCAAAAGACGCCGCGGGGAAACCGGCCTACCGCATGGCACTCGCCACGCGCGAGCAGCACATCAGGCGCGAGAAAGCCACGAGCAACATCTGCACGGCGCAGGTGCTGCTGGCGGTCATGGCCGGCATGTATGCGGTCTACCACGGGCCTGACGGACTCCGGCGGAACGCGGAGCGCGTGCATGGCCTGGCGGTGATCCTAGCGGAGGGATTGCGTCGCCTCGGTCTGGAAGTCAGCAAGGAACCCTTCTTCGATACGGTGCTCGTGAAACCGGGCAAGCAACGGGCGGATTCGATCCTGACTCGCGCGAACGAGCGGCGGATCAACCTGCGTCGCGTTGACGACGGCTCGATCGGGATTGCCTTGGATGAGGTGGCCACGGCAGCGGAGGTCCAGGCCCTCTTCGGGATTTTTGCCGATGGCCGACCGGTCCCCTTCACCGTGGAAGAATTAACCGGCACGGTTGACCTGGGCTTTCCGAAAGGACTGGCGCGGACCAGCAAGTACCTCACCCACGAGGTCTTCAACCGCTATCACTCCGAACACGAGATGCTGCGGTACCTGCACCGGCTGCAAGCCCGCGACCTCTCGCTCGTCCACTCCATGATCTCGCTGGGCTCCTGCACCATGAAGCTCAACGCCACGGTGGAAATGATCCCGGTCACCTGGAAGGGGTTCGGCCGTATCCATCCTTTTGCGCCGGCCGAACAGACGCGCGGGTATCAGGAATTGTTCACGCAACTGGAGCGCTGGCTGGCTGAGATCACGGGCTTTGCGGCCGTGTCGCTCCAGCCCAATGCCGGTTCCCAGGGAGAATATACCGGGCTTCTGGTCATCCGCGCCTATCATCAGCACCGGGGGAACCGTCAGCGCGACATCTGCTTGATCCCGGTTTCAGCCCATGGGACCAACCCGGCCAGCGCCGCCATGGCCGGGATGAAGGTTGTGCCGGTGGCCTGCGACGAGCGGGGCAACGTGGACCTAGCCGACTTGCAGGCCAAGGCGCAACAGCATCGCGACAAGCTGGCTGCGCTCATGATCACCTATCCGTCCACCCACGGCGTCTTCGAAGAAGGCATCCGCCAGGTCTGCCGGATCGTGCATGAACAGGGCGGACAGGTATACATGGACGGGGCCAACATGAACGCCCAAGTCGGGCTCTGCCGGCCTGGAGACATCGGCGCCGATGTCTGTCACCTGAACTTGCACAAGACCTTTTGCATTCCGCACGGAGGCGGCGGCCCCGGCATGGGTCCCATCGGTGTCGCCGCACACCTGGCCCCCTTTCTGCCTGGCCATCCGGTCACGCAGCTGGGAGGGAAGGATTCCATCGGACCGGTTTCAGCCGCGCCCTACGGCAGCCCCAGTATCCTACCGATCTCCTGGGTCTATATCGCTCTGATGGGAAGCGACGGGCTGACCATGGCGACCAAGGTCGCCATCCTCAACGCCAACTACATGGCCAAACGCTTGGAGAAATATTTCCCGGTGCTCTACACCGGCAAGCAGGGGTTCGTCGCTCATGAATTCATCCTCGACGTGCGACCGGCAAAAGCCCGTGCGGGCGTCGAAGTGATGGACATTGCCAAGCGCCTGATGGACTATGGATTCCATGCCCCGACGGTGTCGTTCCCTGTGTCGGGGACCCTGATGATCGAGCCGACCGAGAGCGAGTCGAAAGCTGAATTAGACCGATTCTGCGACGCCCTCATCGCCATTCGCGGGGAGATCCAGGAGATTGAGAGCGGCATCATGCCGCGAGACAACAACCTACTCAAGAATGCACCGCACACGGCCCGGGCGGTGACGGCCACAGATTGGAAACATCCCTACAGCCGCGAACAGGCGGCCTTCCCCGCCTCATGGACGCGCGAGTCGAAATTCTGGCCGGCCGTGGCCCGCATCGACGACGCCTACGGCGACCGGAATCTGATCTGCACCTGCCCGCCCATGAAGAGTTATACGGTCTAAAAAGAATACCGGCCACTTTCCAGGACTGTCGGAACTATCACCCGCCCTCTCCTGCTCCAAGACATCAACCGACTTGACAGCCAGATAAGAAGTTAATAACATTGTTGCCAGGATCTTAACAATGTGAGGATTCCATGGCGACACTGTTGAAGCCCAAGATGAAGAAGCGATCGACCTCGTTTGCCCTCTCTCCCGATATTTTAAAAAAAGTTGACGATCTCTCGAAGGCCACAAGACGGTCCAGAAGCGAACTGGCTGAGACATTCTTGGAGATGGGACTGGAAGCCTTTGAGAAGCAGGTCGACACCGATGCACTCCTCTATGACGCCAGGAAATCCGAGAAGGACGTCATGCTACAGG
>SCVQ01000601.1 GCA_004296865.1 Nitrospirota bacterium | reverse complement strand
GGTTGCAACGTGATCAGAAGCATATTGGGGCGAATGCTGCCTGGCGCAAGGGACCGGAAAAGATGCGTGGGGGCTTCGCGAAAAATGACTGCGATCTGCGTCAATTTTCGTGGGAGCCGCTTCCCTGTCCGCAGGTAAAACGGGACCCCCTGCCATCGCCAGTTGTGAATCTCCATCTTCATGGCCACATAGGTTTCGGTCGTCGAATCCGCCGGCACGCCGGCCTCCTCGCGATACCCCGGGATGGCATGACCCTTGATCTGCCACGACGTGTATTGCCCGAAGATCACGTCCTCGGCGGAGATCGGCGTGATGGAATGGAGGGCTTTGAGTTTTTCATTGCGGATCGCGTCGGCCTCGAACGCGACCGGGACTTCCATCGCGACGACCGTCATCAGTTGGGTGAGATGGTTCTGCACCATGTCTCGGAACGCCCCGCTGCCCTGGTAGTAGGCGCCGCGATGCTCGACGCCGAGATCCTCCGCCACGGTGATCTGGACACTCTCCACCTTGTCCCGGTTCCAGAGCGATTCGAAGATCGGGTTCGCGAAGCGGAAAGCAAGCATGTTCTGCACGGTTTCCTTCCCCAGATAATGATCGATCCGATAGACCTGGGATTCGTCGAAATAGCGATGGAGCAAGGTGTTCAGCATGCGCGCCGAAGGGAAGTCGTGCCCGAAGGGCTTTTCGACGACGATCCGCGCCCATCCATGACTACGCGTCACGCCAGCTTCACCCAGTCCCTCGATCGTGCCGGGCAAGGAGGTGGGCGGCAAGGCCAGATACAGCACGCGGTTGCCGGGCAAGTGGTGCTGTCGCTCCAGCGTCCCGATGTATTCCACCAACGTCTCATAATCCTTCGTGCTGCCTTGCTTGAGACTCTGGTAGTAGAGGCAGGTGTCGCACCAGTGGCGAAGCTCCTTGTCGTCATGGGAGCCGACCGCTTGCAGTGCTTCGTAGGCCCAGGCCCGAAATTCCTTCAGGTCCATCTCCGGCAGCGCAGCCCCCACCACGAGGGCGTCGTCGCCCAGGACTCCCTGACTTCGCAGCCGGTAGAGGGCAGGAAGCAATTTGCGGCGCGTGAGATCGCCGGTCGCGCCCAAGATGATAAAGACGTGCGGAGCAACGGATTGGTCGGACATCAGCACCCCCATCAATAGGAACAACCACAGCCCTGTCATTCCCGATCACGATGCGAGCATAAGCCAAACCTTGAGAAAAATCGACTGAGGCCCGTGAAATTGCAAACAGGTTTTTTGAAGGAGGGGACGAGCAAGGACCGTCCCGCGACGGTCGCAGGTCAGCGCAAGGAAGCTTCGGCCATGCTTTCGAGAGCGCGGCTGAGTACGTTACGTTCTTGGCTACAAGCGGGACCAGCATGCACCGCCTGGCTCTATCCACTGAGCCCTACGACATCTTAGGGGCCCGCACCAGTGCCGGATCTGGTCCCGGCCCCCTGAGCCGTTCGAGCCGAGCGAGCAGGTCCGACCAATGTGTGCCGGGCCAGTAGATCCGCCCACAGCCCGCGCAAGAGGTCAACTCGGCATGCCGGCCGGCCACAAAGGCGGGGACCAAGCGGGCCGCCTCTTCGTGAGGGACCGGTTTCAGAGCCAGGTTACATTCCGCGCAGCGGCTCGCACGTCTGGGATCGATCTCCAGATCGAGCTGTAACTCCCGCTTGAGCTGCCGGAGTTGCTCTTCAAGGCGGTCGCTCGTCAGGAGGGTATGGCGGCCCCGCAAGACACGCCGTTTTGCCATGTACCCATCACGCGTCAGCAGCCATCGGTCCTCCCGCAGCACGCGGTCGATCACTTCCTCGTCCGGCACGTCCCTCTCGTAGGCCGTGTCATACCCCAGAATCCGCAGCCAGCGGGCGAGCCGGCCGAGCATCG
>SCVQ01000600.1 GCA_004296865.1 Nitrospirota bacterium | reverse complement strand
GGTGGACTACATGCTGGTCCGGCTGACGGACCTCGTCAAGAACTTGCTCGTCTATCCAGCCAACATGAAGCGGAATCTCGAACTGACCGGCGGCCTCGTCTATTCGCAGCGGCTCTTGCTGGAATTGGTCGAGCGGGGCGCGCAGCGCAAGGAATCCTACGAGGCGGTCCAGCGCTGCGCCATGGAGGCCTGGAAGGGGCGCGTTGGGTTCCAGGATTTGGTCGGCAAGGACCCGGTGATCGGCAAGGCGCTGACGCCGGCGCAGATCGCCGCCTGTTTCGATCCCCGCTATTACCTGCGGCACCTGGGCAAGATTTATCAGCGGGTTTTCGGTAAGGACGGCGGAACAGGGCGAAAGTGGAGAGGGCGCTGATGGCCTTGATGAAAGGGGCCATGCTCTACGAGGGCAAGGCCAAGAAGATTTTCGAGACGGCAGACCAGGGCCAGGTCATTCAGTATTTCAAGGATGACGCCACGGCCTTCAATGCCCAGAAGAAGGGCACGATCGTCGAGAAGGGCGTGGTGAACAACAAGGTTTCCGAAAAGCTCTTTCGCCTGCTGGAGGCCGGCGGGGTGCCGACACACTTCGTCGAACGGCTGAACGACCGCGAGATGCTGACCAAGAAGGTCACCATCGTCCCGATCGAGGTCGTGGTTCGGAACGTCGTGGCCGGCAGTCTGGCCAAACGGCTGGGCTTGAAGGAAGGGGTGGCGATCGCGCCGCCGCTCATAGAGTTCTATTACAAGAACGATGCGCTGGGCGATCCCTTGGTCACCGAAGAGCACATCCGCTTGATGAACTTGGCCGAGCCTGCGACCTTGGCGCAGATCAAAGACCTGGCGCTCAGGATCGACAAGCTGCTGGTGCCGTTCTTTCAGGAGCGACAGATGATCCTGGTGGATTTCAAGCTGGAGTTCGGCCGGCACAAGGGGAGGGTCATCCTGGCCGATGAGATTTCCCCCGACACCTGCCGGTTCTGGGACCAGAAGACGAAGGAATCGATGGACAAAGATCGGTTTCGGAAAGATTTAGGGAAGATTGAAGAAGCATATCAGGAAGTGTTGAAGCGGGTATGCGGGTGAAGAAGACGGGGACGCCGTGATCGGCCTTTGTGCTCGCTCGATGCGCGCAGGGAAGTCCAATCACGATGTCCCCTCGCAGAAACCCAAATCTGAGTTGGGGGGGGAGAGAAAGTGAAGGCGAAAATTCATGTGACGTTGAAGTCGGGGATTCTTGATCCGCAGGGGAAGGCGATTGAACATGCGTTGGCGACGCTGGGCTTTGCCAATGCGGGCAATGTGCGGATGGGCAAGTATCTGGAACTGGACATCAACGAAACGGCGAAGGACAAGGCCGAGGCGCAGGTCAAGGCCATGTGCGAGAAGTTGCTGGCGAACACGATCATTGAAGAATATCGGTACGAATTAGGATAGGAGCCTATGGCGTATGGCCGATAGCTAATGGCAGGAGGCCTTGCGCCATCGGCTATATGCTATAAGCCATTCGCTCTTGAGACTTATGAAATTCGGCGTCGTCGTTTTTCCGGGCAGCAACTGCGATCACGACTGCGTGCATGTCCTCTCGGATGTGCTCGGGCAGCAAGTCCAATCGGTCTGGCATAAAGAAGCGTCGCTGACCGGACTGGATGCGATTATCCTCCCCGGCGGCTTCTCCTACGGCGACTATCTGCGGACCGGGGCCATCGCGCGGTTTTCGCCGGTGATGGGGGCGGTCAAGCAGTTCGCCCAAGAAGGCGGGATGGTCCTAGGGATCTGCAACGGGTTTCAAATTCTATTGGAAGCCGGCCTCCTGCCCGGCGCCATGCTGCGGAACCGGTCCCTTTCGTTCATCTGCAAGGATGTCTATGTGCGTGTCGAAAACGCGGCCACGCCCTTCACCTCCTCTTGCGAGCCGGGGCAGGTCTTGAAGATTCCCATCGCCCACGCAGACGGCAATTACTATACCGACGATGTGACGCTGTCCCAGATGAAGGCGGCGGCGCAGATCGTGTTCCGTTACTGCACGCCGGACGGGAAGACTACGCCGGAGGCCAACCCCAACGGGTCGCTGGACAATATTGCCGGCATCATGAATCCTGCTGGCAATGTGATGGGCATGATGCCGCACCCGGAGCGTAGCGCTGAGGAAGTATTGGGGAACGAAGACGGGCGGCTGATCTTCCTCTCTATGCTGG
Organism: Nitrospirota bacterium; assembly: GCA_004296865.1. GTDB lineage: Bacteria > Nitrospirota > Nitrospiria > Nitrospirales > Nitrospiraceae > SCVQ01. Next base: position 777 of record SCVQ01000600.1, on the reverse strand, counting down.
ATGCGCTGAAAAAAGCGGTGGGACGGAGTAAAGCGGCATTGGTGTGAGCGACGACACTTGAGAACGTCGCCAGGAGGGAAACATGACGGTTCCAAAACAAGAAGTCATCGATCTCATTTTTATTGCGCGTGACTCGTCCCGCGCTGCCGATGTGCTCGTTGACCGGATCATTGCAGCGAGTGAGCGGTTAGCTTCTTTTCCGGAGAGCGGGCGGCTCGTTCCGGAGTTTCCAATGCTCGGCTACCGAGAGGTCATTGTGTCGAGCTACTGAGTGCTGTATCGAATTGAATCGGAAACGGTGTGGGTATCGGCGGTTGTGCACGGGCGTCGGCTTCTGGAGCAGCAATAAGGAAGGCAGAACTGAAAGCGGTTTCTGGGCAGGGTCTGATGAAAGAGAGAGACAAAGCCACGCTGCTGTTCGCTACAGGGCCTCTCGGAGCGACCCTTCCGGACTCTGCCGGACGGAGTTCCGGCCGCCTCACCGTCTCGGCGGCGCGCACAAGCGTGGCGTTCTTTATTCATCACGCCGTGCGCCCTTCGGAAATTCCCTCGAAGACTCGGTCAGTTTCCGTTTTCCTTCCCGGCAGAGTCTCGGTGTGTCCTCGCTCTTCCGGCCAATTCCGCTCACGGCAGCATGGCTTTGTGCGTGAAAACACTGAGGATGCCTAGAATGCCCTTTCTCTGCAAGCGTGAGCGGAGGAGGTAAAGAGAGATGTCAAATTGGAAATTTTGCATCATTGGAGTTCTGGGGGGTGGCATCTTTGAGATCGGAAGAGC
>SCVQ01000599.1 GCA_004296865.1 Nitrospirota bacterium | reverse complement strand
CTGCTTTCTCTCTCCCTTCCATCACTCAATCTCTACCACACGTCTATCTTGTTGTATTGTATGCAAGTTTACGCATCTGAGTTGCTCTGTGAGTTGCTCTGAAGGGGTTGGTGTGATACAACTACACCCCGATGGATGACGGTGACCCCATAGGACCAGGGTCGGTCGTTTTTCTGGTTCCCTCTCAGGTTGTTCTGAATTTCAAACTTGCCCTGCGCACGGGACTTCCGGGTAAGTCTTCTGCGCAGCCTATTCTCGCATAACGACCTCCATGGACTTCCTGATACTCTTCACGTTGATCTTCCTGTCGGCCATCATTTCGGCCGCCGAGATCGGCTTTTTCTCGGTGAACGAGACGCGGCTGCACGCCTTGGCCGAGGCGGGAGGCAAACGGGCGGCGATGGCCTTGCGCCTGCGGGGCAATCCACAGCGTCTCCTGTCGACCATTATGATCGGCGACAACCTCGTCAACATCGGGGCTGCGTCCTTCGCGACGGTCCTGACGATCCGTCTCTTCGGCTCGGAGGCGGTGGCGATCGCCACTGGCATCCTGACCTTCCTTTTGTTGATCTTCGGGGACATCGTTCCGAAGACCCTGGCAGCCAAGCATGCGTCGCTCGTTGTCCTTGCGATGGCCTATCCGGTCTATTGGATCGAGCAGGTGCTGGCGCCGGTTCTATTTGTGCTGGAGCCCATGATCGCCAAGCTCACCGGGGGCAAAGGCTTGACGGTGCCCTTCGTGACGGAAGAAGAGCTCAAGATCATGTTGGATGTCGGCGGGAAGGCAGGCGTGATCGAGACCGGAGAGATCAAGATGATCAAGAACGTCTTCCAGTTGAACGACATCACGGCGGAAGATGCGATGACGCCTCGGAACTATGTCTTTGCGCTTGACGGAAGCCTCATGCTGAAGGAGGCGCAAGGGTCGCTCTTCACGTCCAAGTACTCCCGCATCCCGGTCTATGATGGAAGCTTGGACAACATCACCGGCATCCTCTATAAGACCAAGGCGCTGATGGAACTGGCCCAAGGGCGTTGCGAGGTTCGACTCAAAGCCATCGCGCAGCCGGTGTTGTTTGTGCCGGCCGGCAAACCGGCCGACGACCTCATGAAACAGTTCCAGCAGGAGAAGCGTCACATGGCCATCGTGGTCAACGAGTTCGGCGGGATCATGGGGCTGGTCACGCTGGAGGACCTGCTGGAAGAAGTCGTCGGCGAGATCATGGACGAGACCGACATCACCGAGGAACTCATCAAGCGGATCGGGAAGAATCAGATCCTGGTCCACGGCCGGACCGAGGTGCGCCGTATCAATGAGTTTTTGAAGGTGGGGCTGGACGAGGAAGCGAACACGATCAGCGGATTGATCCAGGATCATCTGGGGCGGATTCCGATCGTGGGCGAGGAGATCGTACTGGACCAGTGCCGGTTGATCGTGCGCGATGCCGACCAGAAGACCATCAAGAGCGTCCAGATCGTGAAGGAAGAGAAGACCGAGAAGGCGGGTGCGACGGCCGATTCAGCGGGCGTTGGATTGTCGGGTTGACCGGCGGCGCTTCGCCTCATACATCCGCTTGTCCGCGACCCGTAGAAGTTCGGCGGCGGAGGTGACGGGAGGAGAGCCGGGAACCGAGGCTGTGCCCAGGCTGAGGGAGATCGCAATCGGGCCCGACGCGGTGGGTAACGGCAGGTTCTTGACGGCTTGCTGCAGCTTTTCGATCACTGGCCCGCTGTGCTCCACGTCCGTGCCGGGCAGCAACGCCGCAAATTCGTCCCCTCCGACGCGTGCCACCAGGTCGCTCCCTCGCAGCGTGGTACGGAGTGCCGTGCCCACCTGCTGCAGCGCCTGATCCCCCACTTCGTGTCCGTACCGGTCGTTGATATTTTTGAAGGCATCAACGTCCATGATCGTGACGGTAAAGCCCTCGCCGGTCCGCTGGAATCGCCGCCATTCACGGGCCAACACCTCGTCGAAAAACCGCCGGTTGTACAGGCCGGTGAGCGGATCGCGGATCGCCAGCTCGTCCAACTCACGGTTCTTGGCCTTCAATTCCCGCAGGTGCCGCGCCTGCTCCTTCTGCGCCTGTTTCAGGACCGTGATGTCCTGCATCACGCCTTGGACGCCCCTGATCGTTCCGTCCTCGGATTTGTCGGCATAATACTCGGACAGGAAGAACCGGGTTTTGCCCGGGGTCTGCGGGTCAGGCAAATCTTCTTCGAGCCCGCCATGCATGGCGCCGGTCTTGAGGACCTTCTCGTAAATCGGTTTCAGCTTGGCCCATCGTTCCGGTTGGATCAAATCCGGAAGGCGCCGCCCTTGGTGATGTTTCATCGAAGAGCCGTGGAGATCGGCGATCAACCGGCTGACGTGTTCGACGAGGAGGTCCGGCGTGACGTAGATGAGTCCGATCGGGACCGTGGCGTAGAGCGCGTCCAGGCGGGTTCGCCACTGCTTGGCCTCGGCCCGCGCCTTCCGGAGGGCTTGCGCGGGGCTGATCTTCGCTGGGCGACGTGGGCTTGCGGTCTTGGCGCGCGGGGCCGGTTTCTGTGGACGCGGTGTGGCCATGGTCGGTCTTTACTCCTGATCAAGCAGGGCGATGAAGTCGTCCTCGGTGAGCACCCGGACCCCCAATCGCCTGGCCTCGTCCAGCTTGGATCCGGGGGCGTTACCGGCCACGACATAGTCGGTGCGCTTGCTGACGCTGGAGGTGGCGCGTCCCCCCATCGCCTCGACGCGCTGCTTGGACTCCTCACGGCTGAACCGTTCAAGCTCGCCGGTAAAGACGAAGGTCTTGCCTTCCAGCCGATGAGACGATGCGGCGGCCTGGGTCGTCTCGATCGTCAGCCCCAAGGCGAGCAATCGCTGGATCACGCGGCGGTTGTGGGCCTCGCCGAAGAAGGACTCCAGACTGGACGCGATTTCGGGCCCGATCTCATGGACGCTTTCGAAGGTGGCTCGGTCGGCTGCCATGATGGCGTCGAGTGTGCGGAATCGGCGGGCCAGGACACGCGCGATGTGTTGGCCGACCTGGCGGATGCCCAAGCCCATGAGGAACCGCTCAAGCGAGACCCGCTTACTCTGCGCGATGGCTTCCATGAGGAGCGCCGCAGAGCGGTCCGCAAAGCCGTCGAGGGTCAGTAGCTCTTCTTTGGTCAGGGCGTAGAGGTCCGCGAGGTCCTTGACCAGCTCCCGTTCCACCAGCTGGGCCACGGTCTTCTTGCCCAGTCCGTCGATGTTGAGGGCTTGCTTGGACGCGAAGTGCTCCAGCGCTCCTTTTAACTGGGCCGGGCAGGCCGCCTGGCCAGAGCAATAATAATAGGCGCCCTCCCGCGCGACAGCCGAACCGCAGACCGGACAGGAGTCAGGCATCCGGAATGGCGCGGACCGATGTTGCCCCAGGATCGGCACCCGCTCTGCAATGGCGGGGATCACGTCGCCGGCCCGTTCGACCTTGACCGTATCGCCGATCCGGATGTCTTTGCGGGCCACCTCGTCGGCGTTGTGCAGTGTGGCCCGGCTGATCGTCACGCCTCCAACCTCGACCGGTTTGAGGAGTGCCACGGGAGTCAGCGTGCCGGTGCGGCCGACCGAGACCGCGATGTCCTGCACGGTGGTGATCTCCTTGCGCGGCGTAAACTTGAAGGCGATGGCCCAGCGCGGGCTCCGTGACTTCTCGCCCAAGGCCTCCTGCCAGTCGCGCCGGTTGACCTTGACCACGATCCCGTCGATCTCGAAGGGCAGCCGGTCCCGCTCCGCTTCGATTTCGGCGTGGAAGGCGATCACTTCGTCGAGGCTCTTGCAGCGCCGTCGCTGTCCCGGCATCGGCAGGCCCCAACTAGCCAAGGCGTCCAGCTCATCCCAGTGGGTGGGGGGGAGGCTGCCGGACTGGACCGTGCATTCATAGCAGGTGATGACGAGGGGTCGTTCGGCGGTGATCCGGCTGTCCAGTTGCCGTAGCGAGCCGGCGGCTGCATTCCGTGGATTGGCAAAGGCTTCCTCCCCCCGCTCCGTGATGCGGCGGTTCAAGGCCTGGAAGTCTTCCAGGCGCATATAGACTTCCCCGCGTACGACCAGATGGGATGGCGGATGGGCATCGGCCTGGAGCTGAAGCGGGAGCGACCGCAACGTCCTGAGGTTGATCGTGACGTCTTCCCCGGTGGTGCCATCGCCCCGGGTCGCTCCCCGAACGAAGACGCCTCCATCATAGACCAGTTCGACGGAGAGGCCGTCATATTTGGGT
>SCVQ01000598.1 GCA_004296865.1 Nitrospirota bacterium | reverse complement strand
GATACCCGTGAAAATCGGGCTCGCCGTAGGAGGGAGGGATCATGAGATAGGCAGCACGAGCGCCCCGCAACGTGCGCGTCATCGCGGCCACGTCATCGAGCGACGCCACAAACGGCTCGGCGCCACGCGCTGCCAACCCTTTGAGTCGCTCCGTGCTCCGTCCCACGACTCGGACCTGCCTCCCTTCTTCCAATAACGCTTCGGCAATGCGTTTTCCCGTGTTGCCAGTTGCTCCCGTGATTACATACATTGTGCTCCTCCTCACGACGAGTGGAGCGAGTGAGCGCTGCTCGCGTCCGGTCGGGTTGAGTGATTTGTTGGGCGGTGCATTATTCCACCCGATTCATTGCAACCTTTCCACAATTCTCCAGCCGAGCGCGCCATATGTCAGCGGCCAGGTCTCTTGAAATTCTTGCGCGCGCACTCAACGTTGGCTCGGATCACGCAGTCCGCAACATGATCGTTGATCAGTCCCATAGCTTGCATGAAGGCGTACACGGTGATGGGTCCGACGAATTTCCAGCCTTGCTTTTTCAAGTCCTTCGACAGGGCAAGCGATTCCGCCGAGGTCGAGGCAGTCTGCGGTTCTGCGAGTTGCTTCATGTCTGGTTCGTAACGCCAGATGAAAGCTGCCAGCGAGCCTTCCCGTTTGACGAGTTCCCGGGCCCGTCGCGCATTATTGATGACCGCCTCGATCTTGCCGCGATGGCGGACGATCCCGTTGTCCTTGAGCAGACGAGCGAGGTCGCGCTGGGTGAAGCGCGCTATTCTGTCGAAATCGAAATCGTGGAAGGCGGTGCGGAAGTTCTCGCGCTTGGCGAGGATGGTGCGCCAGCTCAGTCCGGATTGAAACCCCTCCAGGCTCAATTTCTCGAACAAGCGATGATCATCACGAATCGGGAAACCCCATTCGGTATCGTGATAGTCGAGAAACTCCGGGGCGGCACCGCACCAGCGGCAGCGTGATTTGCCGTCAGGACCCACTATCGTCGTGCCCATGTGTCTAGTGTCTATAGTCCTGGTATCGAAAAGACGGGGCGGACGTTATTCAGTCGAGCAGAAATTTTAGCCGCTCGTCGGCTTTTGATGGCGCAATTTCAAGAATTTCCGCTGCGACGACATTTTCCGCGACAAACGGATCGTCGTTCACCCTGCTTTGAAGATCCTGCAGCGACGTATTGTGCGCCGCAATCCCACCGCCCAAATTAGGTTGAAGACTCCCGACCAGCACAAACACGCCGTCATCAAAACCGCGTTTGATCCATTCTTTGTGGCCTTCCATGAACTGATTGGCTTGGCCTTTGTTGCGAGAAAATCTCAGCAGGACGATAAACATCGGATGTATTCTCCTATCAACTTGGAGGGTTGAGTATATTCAGCTGCCTGTAGCTCGCGCTCAGAGCCCTAACGGACTGCGAGTTGTGCGACACACCGACTTTGCCTCGTGAATATGTCGATCGCGACGGTTCTCTCGGAAGAGAGTTTTATTCCAGGATCGACAGCGCGGTTTCGGCCGTCTGCCGCACTACATCGGCCGGTGTACCGGCTTTGATCATGACGATCGTCCCTTGCATCATCGTGACCAGGACGCGCGCCAGCGCCCGCGGGTCTTTCTCCTGTGCCAGGTCGCCCTCTTGCTTGGCGCGTGTGAGCAGCGTGAAGAACGCCTCTTCCGCCATCTGCAGCCGTCCCGACACTTTCCGGGCAATATCTTTCTCGTGCGGAGCCAGTTCCATCACTGTATTGGTAATCAGGCAGCCGCGGCGCTGTGGATCGGAGAGGCCGAATTCCAGCATGGCGCCGATGAACTGGCGGAGCAGTGGGAGGGCCGGGCCCGGTTGAGTCAGGATGGAGAGCCTGCTGCCGACGCCGCCACCGGCGCAATACCGATCCATCGCTTTCAAGAACAATTCACGCTTGTCGCCGAAGGTGGCGTAGAGGCTGCCGCGATTGATGTCCATCGCGGAGAGCAGGTCCTCCATGGACGTGGCTTCGTAGCCCTTGTGCCAAAAAACGTGCATCGCCTTGTCGAGCGCCTCGTCGGGATTGAATTCTTTCGGGCGGGCCATAGCAAGGAGCCTTGTAACACGATATGGAACGATCAGTCAATAATATAGATTGTTGGAAGGATTGTGGGAGGAGGCCCTCGCTCGACGGCACAGTGGGACCAACAAAGGGTGTCCTTTTGTGCCATCTACTTGCGGATGGTGATCCAAGGGAGGTACGATTAAACCCCACCAATCGACAGGAGGCCCCATGGGAACGCGCGTCACGCCGCCCAGGCGGCGGTTATCCCTCGACCGTAACATCGAGCGTCTGCGTGAACAGCTCGCGCACATGGCGTCGTATCTGGGCAAGAACAAGGCGACCTGCAGTCTGGAAGAGTTCGATTTGGAAACCGAGCGTTTGATCAGCGACATTTTCGGGGAGAGCTCCAAATTGTTGGAGGCGTATGAATATGCGCAGTTGGGGGAGGCGGCCGGCCTGGTCAATATGACAGATGAGGCTCCGGAGAGCATGGGGTTGGATGGTGAGAAGCAACGATTGTTCCAACGGAGCCGGGTGTTGGAAAGCGGTATTTCGGAATTGGAGGCGCGTCGGGCCGCCGACACGAAGACACGCAAGGAAGGTTCGCAAATACTCATTGGCCCGCAGGTGGCCGAGCACCTGTCCCCGGACATTCGGAGTCTTCGGCAGGACGCCAGCCTGCGAGAGGCCGGAGAGCTCATGCAGAAGTGGAAGACCGGCTCACTCCTCGTGACGGACAATCGAACCTATGTCGGGTTCATCACGGATTCGGTGCTGGCGCGCGAAGTCGTCGCCAAGGGGCTTGATCCCACCGCCACCACCGTCAAGGCGTGCATGCGCACGCCGCTGGTGGCCATTGAAGGCGACCGCCCCCTCATCGAGGCCGTGCGTATGATGAAGGAGCAGGCCACCCGGCATCTGGCCGTGACGCAAGATGGAGAGATCATCGGAGTGATTTCCGTATCCAATATCCTGCGGTACTACTCAGGCGTCGTCTAAGAGAAGACTCCACGACAGAGTCAGTCTCGTTGAATGTGAGAGGCGGGAGGTGGGAGATGGGCCCGACGAAGGTGATGGTGAAAGAGAACGCGCTGTACGAGGCGGTGGGTGGCAAGCTGATCAAGGCCGGCTTCGCGAGCCAGCGTGAGATAGAAGAGTACGTGAACCATCATTATCTCGTGTTGCCGGTGGTCGACAAGAAAGGCCAGCCGTGGCTGCTCGACGGGAAGCCGGTCTATTGTCTGCGTGGCACGCAATATGAGACCGTGGACGATCGCAAGGTTCACCTCGCCCGGTGTCCTGATTGTGGAGGCATGGGGATTCGGTCTGACGAATTCGTGGTCGAGTCAGATGTCATCCGCTGCACGGCCTGTGGGCATGAATTCGACGCCAGGCTGGAGATGATGGAAACGTAAGCTGGAAGGGCACCCGCGCTGATCCTGTGCTCCCGGAGCGCGCGCCCTCAGAAGGGCCTCGCTCGACGGCCGCAATGGGACCAGCACGGGTGCCCTTCCAGGGGTGGGGGGGAACGAGCAAGCTTGGAAGGAGCATTAGAAGGGGTGGCCCCTCGATGCGCGCGCCTGCTAGGATTCTTGCCAGAATTTCCGGAAGTCGAATGACAGTTGGCGGTGATGCTTGATGGAAAGGAACGCCACGCCCTCGCGCCGTATCAAGTAGAGCACCAGATAGTCCTCCACGATAAACTCCCGAAGAGCCTCGGCATCCTGGAGGCGGGTCCGTAGCCTCTTTGCGAGGGTTCTCGCTTCGGCAGATCGAACGGGGTGGGAGAGAAATGCCCGGCCGGACTTGGGGAACCGGCAGAAGGTTGGGATGATGTCGTCGAACAGGCGAGCTAAAAGTCGCTGGAATACGGCGGCCCCCTCCGGGCCAAGAAAGGTCTCAATGGCGGTCAGATTGGCGGAGAAGTTCTCGGTGAAGACCGGCTGCTTACCGGCCATGTCGCGATTTCAATTGAGCCAGCGTGAAGGTCTTGCCGGCCTTCACGTCGTCGAGACCGCGGACGGCCTCCTCCAGGAGAGTCAGGTGAATATGTTCCCGTTCCAATCGGTGGTAGTGGTCGAGCCGTTTGGCGTCAATGAGTGCCGCACAACTCTCACCGTTCTTCGTGATGATTTTCTCATGGCCTTCAGCAACCACTTCTTCGCACAGTTCGGTGAGGGTCGCTCGGGCCTTGGAGAGAGGGACAATGTCTTTGGATGAAATGGCCATGGATGCCTCCGTGTGGATGGACTATAAATTCTGTACAGAATATTGTCAAGAATAGAGAGGGAAGGCGGCCTGCTGTCCCCCGTGCTCGCGCAACGCGCGGCCTCAGAAGGTGGGATACA
>SCVQ01000597.1 GCA_004296865.1 Nitrospirota bacterium | reverse complement strand
CTCCGGCTATGAGACGGTCCTGCCCCGGGTGTTTGTTCAGCACGGCATTCCCTTTGTGTCGACGTTGGGACGGGCCTTGGCGGAGTTCCCATTCATCAAGACGGCCATGCAGCTCCTTCAGCTTCGGGTTGCCGGCTATCGCCGGGACCACATGATGGACCTGCTGTCCTCGCCGTTTCTCCGTCTTTCATGCCTCCTGCCTCAGGGGCCGCTCCCGCGCCCGGACCTCTGGGACCTTGCCAGCCGGCGTCTGGGGATTACCAAGGGGCTCGACGAGTGGCGGCGATTGACGGGATTCCAGGACGCAGGGTTGTCGCTGCGCGATGATGAGGAAGGGGAGGGAGCCGGTCCTCGAATTCCGGCCGAGCAAATCCGTGCGGCCTGGTCTGTTGTGACAGCCCTGACCGAGGCGATCGGCGATGTGCCTGAGACGGCCTCTTGGGCCGAGTACGTGATGCACGTGCAAACACTCGTTGATCGGTTCCTGGACCCGCTCGCAGGCGGAGCGGCTTCGAGTGCCTCAGAGCAGCCGGACTTGCTGTGCCGGGCGTTCCGCGACAGTTTGGGGGAGTTGCGCGAACTGGCCCGCTTCGGGCCGGAGGTCTCACTGTTGGATTTTGTCGCGACCCTTCGCCGACTGGTGGATGAGACAACCGTTCCCGTGGGGCCGACCGAGTCCTCGCGTGGAGTGGGGGTGCAGGTGTTGGATGCCATGGCGGCTCGAGGCGTCCCGTTTCGTGCGCTCTACGTCCTGGGACTCAACGAAAAAGTATTCCCGCGACATATTCAGGAGGACGCCTTTCTGCGAGATGCGCCGCGCCGCTTCCTTGAGGCGGATTTGGGGTTCAAGATCCAGGAAAAGTTGACCGGGTTTGACGAAGAGAAGTTGTTGTTCCGACTGTTGTGCGATGCGGCCCGAGACCAACTCACGCTCCTCTATCAGCGCACCGATGACGCGGGCCGCATGCTGGTCCCATCCAGCTACCTGGCGGGCATCCGATCGCAGGCCGGCGGCGCGGAGGTCATGGTGCCGCGGCGGCTGACGAGAAAATTCGAGGAGGGACTTTCGTATCGGGTCGAGCGGCTCACGCCGATTGAAACGGGGATTAAATTGCTCCTGGATCGCATCGTTCCGCGCCAACTGTTGGAGGTTGTGCATCCGGCTGGGCGTCTGGTGATGCGCGGGCTCCACGCACTCCGCGCACAGGAGACCGTGGCCTCCACGCTCGGCGCCTATGACGGGCTCACCGGTCCGTTGGCCTCATTCTGGCTCAGGCTCAAGCAACGCGGTCTCTCTCCGACTTCTTTGCAGGAATATGCCACCTGTCCCTTCCGCTATTTCGCCGGGCAGGTCTTGCGGCTGGATTCCCTGGTGGTGCTGGAGGTGGAGGATCAGATCGGGCCGATCGAACTGGGAGTCCTGGCCCACGGCATCCTTCGCGCCTGTCACGAAAGGCTCCATCGGGAGGGGTATTTCGCCATGCCATCCCGATCTTCCGTGGATCCCTTGACGGTCCTGGAAGAGGCGGCGCATCGAGTCTTCGGCCAGTTCGCGCTCACGCATCCGGTGGGGTTCCCCGTCGTCTGGGGACTTCATCAAGAACGCTTGCTCGGATTCCTGCGCGACGTGTTGCGAGAAGACCTGGCAGAACTGTCTGCGGGAGGATGGGAACCGATCCTGTTCGAAGAGCCGCTGACCGGCACGCTGGAGGCGGTCGGAGCCGTTGAAACGGGTGATCCGGAAACCGTTTCGATCGCCGGTCGTCTGGACCGAGTGGATTGGTCGGCGGCCCGCAATGCGTATCGCATCATTGACTACAAGTTCAAGGCGAGCCGCGAGCCGGATACCCTGGATAAAAATCTGCCGCTAGGTGCGGTGCGCGGCCTGCGCTTGCAGCCTCCGCTGTATCTGGCGATGGCCGGATCGGGGATGTCGGGGCGTTTGACGCAAGCCGGCGTGACGGGTTGCGAGGGCGAGGGAATGACGCCAAGTGCCGAAGGGGTCTGGTTCTACTATTTGGCCCAGAGGTGGGAGGCACGTCACGGTCAGGCCCTGACGCGCGCGGAATTTCCCGGCAACGCCTGGACTGCGGGGTTGCGCGAGCCGCTGGAGCGAGTGCTCCGCCACGTACTCGGAGGCATCAAGGCCGGACGGTTCTTTATCTATCCGGATGGGTATTGCGAGCACTGTGACTATCGTCTCACCTGCCGGACCACCCACCAGCCGACGTCCTGGCGGGCGCGAAGCGATCATGCGACGGTAAGACCGTATCGAGACATCAGACGGGCCAAGCTGTCTGATTCGCCTGCCGACCGCAACGTTCCTTCGAGTCCGCGAACACGTCGTCCTCGCAAGCCGTCCGGCCCGGCAGGGGAGGGAAGCTGATGGTCGTTCTGCCGGACAAGGCCGCACGCGACCGCGCCGCAACCGCGACCGATTGCAATCTGGTCGTTACCGCCGGGGCTGGGACCGGGAAGACGACGTTGTTGGTGGATCGGCTGCTGCACCTGCTCCTGCGCCAACCGGATCCGCTGGCGGTCGGCGAGATCGTCGCTCTGACGTTCACGAACAAGGCGGCG
>SCVQ01000596.1 GCA_004296865.1 Nitrospirota bacterium | reverse complement strand
GCTCTTCCGATCTAGCCCCAGCCCGGCTCCTTGCGTCTGATCTTGACCGCGTGGATGTGGAACAAGCTGGTGACCCCCAAGATCAGCGCGAAGCCCCCGATGATCTGGAGCCACTTCGAGACGCTGGTCAGCATGTCCTCGGAGGCCGGGTGGGGCACGTAATACTGCGCCGCAAACACGATTCCCGTCACGAAGGTGATCAGGAGCGGCAACTGTCGCTTCAAGAAGATCATTTCACGTCCTTGAACAGATCCAGGATGAACACCGGCCAGTCCGCCTGGAAGAGCACCCCGACGGTTGCCAGGACCGTGCCCAGCGTCAGCATGACGAGGATGAAGCCCTTGCCGATGTCCTGCCCGCGCAAGGTCCCGACCTGGACCGGCTCGCGCGACAGGTAGGCGCTCGCGGCGTAGAGTTCCTCCCCGATCAGCGTGTAGTCGCAGGTGGTGACGAAGAACGGCAGTTGGTGGTCGGAATCGGTCCCAGCGATCTGAATCGCACCGGTGCTGGCACCCGTCTCGGTCAGGAGCAGGGCCTCCGCGAAGTAGGACCCCATGAAGAAATTCGCGGCCGGCTTCTTGCGCAACATGATGCCGTCCACGGCGGCGGTATAGCTGAACTGGTCGGTGGTGATGAAGAAATTCGAGTCCTCCTTGAAGGCGTCCGGCTTGCCCGCTTCCAGGTAGGACTGTTTGGTGATCTCCTGGCAGACGGCCATGACGATGGGGTCCCGGTGCGGCACCATCAACTCGGTCTCGTAGGCTGCGACCCGCTTCGAGACCCGTCCCAAGATCACCGCCGCCGCGATCGTCGAGGGCTCGCTCATATCGCCGGCCCCAGTCAAATACAAGATCGGCTTGCCCAACTCCGTGGCCCGTCCGATCGCTTCATCCACCGCGTCGAGGCCGGGGATGCGTCGCAGGAAGATATCGTGCCGCTTCGCCCACATGATCGAGCCGAGGATCACAGCCCCGAAAAGAAGGACCAGGAGGGCGTTGTTCGTCTGGTTCCAGTTGATCCAGTTCGGTTCCGGAATGGCCCGCGCCGACCAGGCTTCCTGCCGTTCGCCGTCTTTCAACAGTGCCACGGTGACGACGTAGGGCACGCCGTTTTTCAGCTCGACTCCCCTGCCTGATTTCACGTCAAACTGGTGAAAGTCCCTCGGCGCCGGCCTGGTCCACCAGGGCCCCTTGGCATCGCGGACGTAATGAGAATTGGCCGGAAAGTCGGCCACGACTTTCATGGCAGAGCCAGGCGCTGGCAACTCGGCGGCAAGCGGTTCTTTGAGTGCCTCGCCGAGCAGAACCTGGTAGCGGAGGTCCGGGCTCTCGGATTCGATCGGGGCCCAGATAATTGTGAGGCTTCCTCCGGCATCGCTCGGCGTATCGAAAATCCGAAAGTCATGGCCGGCAGTCAGGTCGGCGGCCGACGCAGGCAGGGGCGAGGAAAAGGCTATCGCCAGCACCAACTTGATCGCCATGGCGGCAAAATAATTAAATAGCACTCTCTCGCAATTACAATACCTTGTAATATATTGATTGAAGATTCCCATGAGGTCTTTGTTGCGCAGTCTGGCGGTCATCCTTCAATGATCTCCACATTGGCCCGTGGAATGACCACCGCGGCACCGTCGGAAAACTCCACTTCCAGCACCCGCACATGACTTTCGGTCTCGATCTGTCTCAGGTCGGTCGGGAGGGAGCGCACTTGGCCGATTCGGCCGAAGAGAGGGTCCCGGATGATCCGGACCTGATCGCCTATCCTGAGACCGGTCCGTTCTTCCTCGCCATGTCCCGGTTCTTCTTTCGTGGGAGCGGGAGTCTGAGCGGATCGGGGAATAATAATTTCCGGCCGCATCACCCCGGCCCTGATCTGTGTGGCCCCCGAGATGCACGTCTTGTGACCGACGTGTTTCGACAGCAGCCCGTAGGTCTTGGCCGCCATCGGGATGATTCCGAATCCTTCGGTGAGGATCAGCGTGAAGCCCACGCGCTCCGTTCCGGTGATGGCCACCCCCAGGTCATAGCCCAGCAAGGCTCGGAGGTCCTTGTCGTGGATGCCGCCGACGACCAGGCCTGCCACGCCGATTTCTTTGGCTTTGGCCATGACGTCGCTTCCGAGGAAGGAGCCGCCGACCACGACTTTGCCCTTCATCGAGGGATTGAGATGCCCGGGCGTGAGCTGTTCGTCTGGTCCTTTCACGGCCAGAACCAGTTCTCCCCATGTCTCGCCGC
>SCVQ01000595.1 GCA_004296865.1 Nitrospirota bacterium | reverse complement strand
CGACCCCATTGAGGTGGACGCCACCACGGAGGGCGTCCCCGGCCTGTTCTCGATCGTGCGCGATGGGCGGCCGACGCGGGCGTACGTGACGCGCGACGGCAAGAACCTCCGGGTCATCGTGGACGGCCGGACCTTCATCCTGGCCCCCGGCAGCGGTGGCCGGGAGCGCGGTGCCGCCGGTGGCCTGGTGGACCCCCCGGGCAAGATCACGGCCCCGCTCGCCGGTGTTGTCGTCGAGGTCCGGGTGAAGGTCGGCGACCGTATCGAACCCCGGCAGGTGGTCGCCGTCGTCGAGGCGATGAAGATGCAGAACGAAGTCCAGGCGGGCCACGCGGGCACGGTGACGGCGGTGAAGGCCCAGCAGGGGGAGCGCGCCGAGAAGGGCGAACTGCTGGTGGAGTACACCCCGGACGCCTGAGTTGGGCCCCCGGCGGCGCCGGGCTGCCAAGCCCAGCACGTCCGTACTACCTGAATGCTGTAGGATGTGACCTGTGGCGGCCGCCCCTGGGGCTGCACGGGAAGAGGAGCGCTTCGATCGCGAAGGAACTGCGCATCAACGAGCAGATCCGGGTCCCCCAGGTTCGGGTGATCCGGGGAGACGAACAGCTCGGGATCATGTCTGGCTGGGACGCCTTGCGCCTCGCTGAGGAATCCGGAATGGACCTCGTCGAGATTGCGCCCACCGCTGCCCCGCCCGTGGTCAAGATCATGGACTACGGCAAGTTCAAATACGAACAGGCCAAGAAGGAACGGGACGGCCGCCGCGGCTCCAAGCAGGTGGAGTTGCGCGAAGTCCGGATGAAAGTGAAGATCGACCGACACGACCGTGACTTCAAGATTCGCACCGCCCGCAAACTGCTGCTGGAGGGCGACAAGGTCAAGGTCTCTGTCATGTTCCGGGCGCGTGAGATCACCCACCCGGAAGTCGCCCAGGCGCTCCTGACCGAGTTCCACGAGGCCCTGAAGGACGTCTCCGACCTGGAGAAGTCCCCCGGACTCGAAGGGCGCTTCATGACAATGGTGCTGGACCCCGCGAAGAAGGCTGCTGCGGCAGCCGTCGTCCGGGCCCGCGAAGAGAAGAAAGTCGTGGCCGCCGAGGCCACCCCTGCCGCAGCCGAGTAGGCACGCGGTCGACCGAGGCCTGAGGGAGCGTTTCCGTGCCGAAGATGAAGACCCACAAGGGCACCGCGAAGCGCGTTCGCATCACCGCCACTGGCAAGTTGATGCTGCGCACCGCGAACCCGAAGCGCGCCAAGCGCTCCCGCCCGCACATGCCGTGTATCCGTCAACAAACTGTCTTGAGAGACCTGCTATTCCCAGCGCCATCATCATGTAGCCGATTTGAGAGCCGGTGGAGTACGCAAGTACCTTTTTGATTTCCGAGTTTACCATTCCCTGCGTTGCCAGCAGTAGTGCGGTGATG
>SCVQ01000594.1 GCA_004296865.1 Nitrospirota bacterium | reverse complement strand
ACGTCAAGAAGATCAGCGTGAAGAATCAGACTGACCAGTCACGCGAGGTGCGTCTGTTCTTCAGCCAGGACTTCCATCTCTCCGGCACGGAAGTCGGTGATACCGCTTACTACGATCCTCGGACTCAAGCGCTGGTCCATTACAAGGGCCAGCGGTATTTCCTCATCAACTGCTGCGATGCCACCAGGTGCGGCGTGGAACACTTTGCCTGTGGGCTGAAGGAGACGCAAGGCCTTGAGGGAACCTGGAAGGACGCGGAAGACGGAACATTGTCCGGAAATGCCATCGCGCATGGCTCGGTGGATTCCACGGTGGGGATAACGCTCCGAGTACTGCCGCGAGGCGAGGCGACCGCCTACTATTGGATCTGCGCCGGTACGACCTGCCACGAGGTGGACCTTCTCAATCAGATCGTCTTGGACAAAACCCCGGAACGACTGCTCCGGCGAACCGCCGATTATTGGAGACTCTGGGTCAACAAGGAGGTGGGCCTTGGATGGGCAAGCCTGCCTCCCCAGGTGTTTCGCTTGCTGACACAGAGCCTGCTCATCCTGCGGACCCAAATTGACAACGAGGGGGCCATTCTTGCGGCGAATGACACCGACACCTACCACTATGCGCGCGATACCTATTCCTATCTGTGGCCGCGTGACGGCGCATTCGTCGTGTCAGCGCTGATTCACGCCGGCTACTCGGAACTCTCGCGGCGCTTCTTCAAGTTCTGCGCCCGCATCATCGAGCCGGAGGGCTACTTCCTCCACAAGTTCGGCCCCGACGGCTCCGTGGGCAGTTCCTGGCATCCCTGGTGGCGCGAGGGCCACCCTGAACTTCCGATCCAGGAGGATGAGACCGCGCTCGTTCTCTGGGCCCTCTGGCAACATTTCGAACAGTTTCACGATGTGGAATTCATCAAGCCGCTCTATCGTGGTCTCATCGTTCGGGCGGCTGAGTTTCTTGTGCGGTACCGGAACGAGGAGACGAAACTCCCGGAGCCGTCCTATGACTTGTGGGAGGAACGCCGAGGGGTCTACACCTTCACGGTCTCGACGGTCATCGCGGGGCTGCGCGCCGCCGCGAACTTCGCCGCCGCCTTCGGTGAAGCCGATCTGGCCACCACGTATCGCGCCACGGCGGACGACATGGTGCAGGCGCTGCGTCGGCATTTCTTCCATCGCGACCTGAATCGATTTGCACGGGGGGCTACCCTCAAGCCGTCGGGCCCCTATCAGTTAGATACGACCATTGACGCCAGTTTGGTAGCCCTGTGGTACTTCGAGATTTTCCCTCCACAGGATCCGCTGGTCGAGTCCACGATGCAAGCGGTTCTAGAACGGCTGTGGGTGGACACCCCCATCGGCGGGCTGGCCCGGTACGAAGGCGATGCCTACCATCAGGTGGAGCACAGCAACACGCAAAGAGTACCCGGCAATCCCTGGTTCATTTGCACCCTCTGGTGGGCTCAGTATCTGATTGCTTGTGCCGAGGAGGTCTCTGACCTCCAGGAGGCCCTGACGCTCCTGGAGTGGGTCGCCGATCACGCGCTCCCGTCGGGGGTGCTTGCGGAACAGGTGCATCCCCACACGGGGGAACCGCTGTCCGTCTCGCCGTTGACGTGGAGCCATGCCGAATTCGTTGTGACTGCGCATAAATGGTTGGAGAAATACCAGGCGTTCCGGCGTGTGAGTGTTTCGCGGGAACCGACCGCTCGCTAAGGTGCTGAGCGATATCGTTGCCAGGTTGAGAATACCACCGAGAGCTGTTCATCGAACAGCATCAATTCAAGTGGCCTTCAACCAACCAGGGAGTGATTCCACCAAGGAGGATGGGATGCCACACAAACACCACGACAAGGCGGTTGACAAGAAGACCGAGCCAGCGATGCCGGACAAGGAACAGTTGCGAGAGGAAATCCAGCAGTTGGCCTACGCACTCTACT
>SCVQ01000593.1 GCA_004296865.1 Nitrospirota bacterium | reverse complement strand
CAGGTTGGCAGGGGGTTGTCCTCGGCCGCAATCTTGATCGTCATAGATCGATCTGAATCGGCGGTGCCCTCCGTTGGCCCCATCGCGCTTAGGAGGTGGGTTGCCGACAGATGAACATAGCCCGATGTCCGTTCGTACACGCGCGGGACCCAGTCGAACTCCTGGCCAAGTTTCTCCACGAGGTACGCATCGGTCATCTTCCTACCGTCCCGGTCCTTCAAGTCGCGCACTCGTTCGCCGGCGAGGACAGCAAGAGCAAACTCGTGCGGCTGTTCAACGAGAAACGCGGCGTGGAACCGGAGCGCTGTGTCCAACTGAAGCCTCAGCAGTGCACCCGCGCAAATCAGGTTCTTGACTTCAACAAGCTGTCGAAAGCCAGCGATATGCGTCTTGGAGCGGTTCAGCGCACCCGCGGCCAGTAGGTCCATGCCGTACATAGCCCCACCAAATGCCTCGAACATTTGCCTTCCCAGTTCGAGGTGGGCCTGGTCGAGATCTTCGAGCCTCGCAAGGCTCGCTTCCAGCGACTCGCTGTGTGGAGACTCCATGCTCTCGGTCGTGCACCTAACTAATAAGTGAACCGCTTAGCCTCGAGGATGTACTGCGCGGTCCATCTGGTTCCAGCGGGTGTCGATTCATCCTAAAAATACACGTAGTATCTACCCCGTCTGCCAACCTGTCAAGGCTGTTTGGACTGGAGAGTTCAGGTTGTACAGATGGGAAGGATCGGTCAGGCCTTCGCGTAGAAAGGCAGGCTGGTGACCGTGGCCTCGTGCCGTTGGCCGTCGATTTCCACAGTGAGGGCCGTACCGGGCTGGGAGAAGTCCCGCAAGGGAAAGCCGAACGCGATGGGTTGTCCAAGCGTCGGCGAGTAGGCGGCGCTGGAGACCCAGCCGACTTCGCGGTCTCCGCTGAAAATCTTTGCGCCGTGGGGGGGGGCGGCGGTTCCCTTCAACGTCAGACCCACCAAGTGCCGGCGCACGGTTCCGTACGTGTCCATGCGGGCCACCACTTCCTGCCCCGGGTAGCATCCCTTGCTCAGGCTGAAGGCCTTCCCTTCCAGATTGGCTTCGGGGGGCGTGATTTCTTCGGTCAGGTCTGCTCCCGCCCTCGGCAGCCCTGCCTCGATGCGGAGCGACTCGCGCGCCTGGGTTCCAAACGGTTGTACTCCCATCGGCCTCCCGGTTTCCCATAACCGCTCCCAGGCTGACACCAGACCCTCCGCCGGCAACAAGACCTCGATGTCCGCTTCGCCGGTTTCTTCCGTTCTGACGAGGAAGGCCTCATGTCCGCCGGTCGGCTGCGTCAGGAACGAGAGCGGCTTGAGTCCCGTCACATCGGCTCCGAACGCCGCTTGGATGAGGTCGCTTGCCCTGGGACCGCTGACGAGCAGGAGCCCCCAGGTCTCGCCGCAATTGTCCAGTTTGGCCTTGGTGCCGTAGAGGAGAAATTTGCGGAGGGCCTGAAAAGTGGTCTCGCCGATTTCTCCGACGTCCTCCAGCAGGAGGGACTCAGCCAGGGCATAGACACGGAAATAGGTCAGCATCTTGCCCTTGTGGGTGAGGAAGCTGGAATAGAGGCCGTGCCCGGCGGTCAGCGGCAGGACGTCGTTGCTGACGATGCTCTGCAGCCACTTGATGCGATCTTCTCCGGTGACACGCAGTTTGCCACGGTGTGAGAGGTCGGCGAGCCCCACCCCGCGGCGCACGGCCTGGTGCTCGGCCACCGGGTCTCCGTAATGGACCGGCATGGCCCAACCGGTCACCTCGCCGAAGACGGCGCCTTGCTTGAGATGCTGGTCATGTAGGCGGGATTGTTTCATGTCTTCTCAAAGGCTATAGGCGTGAGGCAATGGGCTATGGGCGGAGAACCCGTTCGTTCCTAATCTATAGCCTATCGCCGGGCAGTCGGCTGATGGCCGATGACTTCCTCCACCAATTCCCTCGTTCGTGCCGAGAATTCGTTGCGCGAGACGATCTTTGCCACTCCCAGCTCCCTGGCCCGTTTCCATGTCTCGACTTCCTCATGGTTGGCGAAGGCCAGGGTCGGAATCGTCTGCAGGTCTGCGTCAGCCTTGAGCTGCTCCAAGGCCTGGAAGGCGTCCAGCGTCAGATCGTTCATGTCCAGGATCATGGCGGCGGGATGACCCGCCCCGGCTTTGGTCTTGACCTCGTCCTGGGTGCGGATGCGCTCCAGCCGATAGCCGTGCGGGAGCAGGGCATCGCGGATTTTGGTGTAGAAGAAGATGTCGCTGACGGCCACAAATATTGTTCTCTGGTCCATGTTGATCCAGGCGATAGGCTATGGGTGGCGGTGGCCCGGCTCTTTTCCTATAGCCGATAGCCCATTGCCCCCGTTTCGGTTCAGTTCAACAAGCTGATCAGCCGACCCAGCGCGCGCTTGGCCAGCGCATAGTCGGGGTTCAGCGTCAGCGCTTTCTTATACGAGTCGATGGCCTGGTCCCACTGGCCTTTGCGTTCATAGACGCGTCCGAGGTTCAGGTGAGGGAAGGCCGG
>SCVQ01000592.1 GCA_004296865.1 Nitrospirota bacterium | reverse complement strand
GTTGACAACGAAAACGCGCAACAGCTATGATGCTACTCGCTCAAGTTGGCGTGAGACTTGATAAATACCGAAGGCAGCAGCTTAGTTCGAAAGGCCTACCTGGGCAAGGTCTCTATAGCCCATAATCTCAGGCCGGTGGGCCTTCTGCGAAGTTGCATACGATAGGGAAAAGAGCATAAAGTGAGTGCAATTGAAGTTCCAATACATCTGAAGTTCCAATACATCGCGAAGGGTGCTGCTGTCTTAAGAAATGCGCTGCCTACGGCCGAGGAGTTGCCTAGCATGACTCAATACAAAGTACTTCCGGGCCCGGAACATTTCCTGCCCCCAGCGGCGGCATCCATGGGAATTCGGCTGCCGAATCCTGGGGAAGGACACATCAACGGCGTTATCGTGCCCGAGGAGCAGGCCTACGAAGAGGCGGCCCGTCAGTTCCTCATGGCCAAAGTGCCCACGATTTTCCCCGGCCCACTGGTCCTGTGGGCATGGAACGAAAAGGCGGCGAAAAAAGCCACTGCGGTCCGACACCTGTACGAAACGCTCAAGGAATGTGTCACCCCGCAGCAGCACGCCATGCTGATCCCGATGCCTGACTACCGGCCGAAGTACCCCAAGATCAACCCTGAAGTCGAAATCAACCCCAACCACCCGAACCTGACCATCTGGCACAACAAGATCGACTGCTGCATGTTCGTCGGCGTCCATTGCCATCAAGCCAACCTCTCCCTGAAGATCATCCGCGGCGGCACGTCCTGCTACACGATCGCGATGTGCGCGCAGGCGGGACATGAGGACGCCATGCTCTCGTTCCGCGACGCCTCCGTGGAAAAGATCATGAAGCTGGCAGAATGGGTGCGCAAACTCAAAGGCACCGTGAAGGTCTCGCAAGTGGTATCCAAAAGCGGGGCCTCAAACTGAGCGCTGAGCAATTCCTGCGCTACCACCCAGCCGCCGCAGCACGCTGCGGGGCTTACGCATAAGGAGGCCGGGTCCATGGACACCAACTCCGTGATCGGGACGACCAATAAAAAAGGGCAGGTCATCACAGACGCACGTCGCATGATGTTCGAGGCGCCGCGCACCCCATCCTTCTACACCGGCAGCGAGGTCATCAAGGAAGCGATTCGGCGCGCCAACGTGGACGTCATGATCGCCTACCCGATCACCCCGCAGAGCGAAGCCGCCGCGCTCATCGGCGAGTTGTTCGCCGAAGGCTACGTCAAAGAGTACTTCCGGGGCGAGAGCGAGTTTGCCGTCATGTCCGAATGCGCCGGCGCGGCCTTCGGCGGCGCGCGCGTCTTCACGACCACGGCCGGACCCGGCACCATGCGGGCCATGGAAAACTTCCCGATGTGGTCGGGCGCCAGATTGCCGATCCAGATGATCGTCACCTGCCGCGGCATCAACTCTCCGCTCTCCATTCAGCCGGACACGTTGGAGATCGCCTACCTGCTCAACACCGGCATGCTGGTATGGCACGCCGAGACCGCGCAGGACTTCTATGACTGGATTCTCAAGGGCTACATCGTCTCGGAGGAGCCGGACGTGCACCTGCCCCTGGCCCTGTGCTGCGACGGGTTCTTCGTCACCCACACGAAAGACATGGTGAACCTCACCCCGGTGGACATGTGTTTGCCGCCCTACGATCCCTACCGGTCACCGGTCCCCTGCATGGACATGGAATGTCCTCCGGTCCGCATGATGCGGGATCCCTTCGTGATGAAGAGCAACTACATCAGCTATGCCACGCACGCCTCCTGGCAGCAGGAAGTCTGGGCGGCGGTGGAGCGGTCCCGCAAACATACGATCGCCTGGATCGACGGGCTGATCGAGACCGAGAACGTCGATGCCGACATCCTCATCGTGTCCTCCGGCACGGCCGTGTCGCAGGGCCGTGAAGCCATCCGCCTGCTGGCCGACGAGGGCATCCGCGTCGGGCTCGTCAAGGTCAAGTCCCTGCGGCCCTGGCCCGGGCAGGAAATCCGTGAGGCCACCAAGAACGCCAAGCACATCATCGTGCCGGAGTTCAACGTGGTCGGCTGGATGGCGCGCGAGATCAAGGCCAGCGTTCCGAACAGCGACCGCGTGGTCTGCGGTCCGCGCGTCGGCGGCGGGATGACGATGCCGCCGGAGGTCATCGTGTCGGAGATCAAAAACGCGCTCGGCATCCGGAGCGCGGCGATGGCTGGGCGCGGCAGTTGACCGCGAAGACAGCGGGAGTCCATTTCATGACCACCGTCGGACAGCAGCCCTGAGAGGAGGCTTTCATGAGCAAAGAGCGGATAAAAATCGCGCCCGAGTTCTTCGAGATCATGCCGCCCGAGTACCAGGATCTGGTCAACCGGGCGACCTATGGGAAGGAAGACCGGGGCTGGAAAGACATCGGGACGGCCAAGGAGCTGATCGAGGAACACTCGCTCTGCGCAGGCTGTCCGGAGTCCATGGCCTTCCGGTACATCCTGGCCTCTCTGCCGAACCCTGAAGATACCGTCATGGTGGGATCCACCGGCTGCACCAGCCTGGTCTTCCCCCACGTCGCCGTACACAACATCCACTCGCTCTTCGGGAATCAGAATGCCATCGCCTCGGGCCTCAAGCGCGCGCTCACCGTGCGGTTCCCTGGCCGCATCAAGGACGTGGTCGTGCTGGCCGGCGACGGGGCCACGGTGGACATCGGGCTGGACATGACGCTCCAGGCCTGGTTCCGGCAGGAGAAGTTCACCACGATCTGCTTCGACAACGAGCTCTACGCCAACACCGGCGGCCAGGAAAGCGGCTTGATGCAGAAGGGCTTCGTGGCCAAGATGGCGCCCGTCGGGAAGACCTTCGACAAGGTGCGCCTCCCTGAAATCGCCCGCGAGTCCGGCTGCCACTACGTGGTCCAATGCACCGTCAGCAAGCCGTCTCTCGTGGAAAAGGTGATCCGGAACGCGGTCCATGTCGCCCGTGAGATCGGCCCGACGTACCTGCAGCTCTATACGCCCTGCATCCTGGAGATCGGCAAGAACAGCATGGAAGGCCTCCAGGAGATGCGCGATTCGGAGAAACCGACCGAGCGTTTCGCCTACAAGGAGTTCGTGAGCGAACCGGCCAAGCAGTTGCTCGCAGAGATCGCCGCCAAGGAAAAGGAAAAGAAGGCCGCGGCCAAGGAACAGTTGGCGGCGCAGCAGGCCTAAGATACCGGACGCATCGCAGGCGCAGGAGGCAGCACGCATGATCAAGAAACGACTCAACATCCGGATGTCAGGACTCGGCGGGCAAGGCGCGGTGACCGCCGCGCACGTGATGGCCATGGCCGCGTCGAAGGACGGCAAGTTTGCCATTTCCAATCCGTTCTTTGGCGCCGAGAAGCGGATGGCGCCGGCGGAAAGCTACTGCCGGATCGGCATCGAGCGCATCTACGACCGGGGCGAGCTGGTGTTCCCGGACGTGATCGAAGTGTTTCACCCCCAGGTGATCACGATGGGCAAGAGCTATACGATGCCCTTCTATTCCGGCATCAAGGAAGGCGGCTTGGTTATCATCAACTCGGATGCCCCCCTGCTCACCGAGGAGGATATCCAGCGGCTGAACGACCTGCATGTGGCGGTGTTCTACATCAACGGAACACAGGTCGCCCTGGAGGTTGCGGGCACCGAGCTGTCCACGAACATGACCATGATCGGGTCCGTTGCCGGCATCACCAAATGTGTGTCCATGCACGCGCTCGATTTGGCCCTCCAGGAACGCTTCGGCAAAAAATTCGTCGCCTCCGGCGGCACGGCCACCCTGGACGAGGCGATCAAGAAGAAGTTCGCCAAGAAAGAAATGTTGCTCCAGAAAAACCTCGATACGGTGAAGCGGGCCTACGAGATGGGCGTCGAGTGGGCCGAAAAGAATAAGTACGAATTGCAAGTAGCGGCGATGGCGGCGGCTTAACGAACGGGGATACCCAACACATGTATAATATCGCGCAGGTCATCGACGAAAAATGTGTGGCCAAGAAGGGCTGTCGCCTTTGCATCATGTACTGCCCGGAGGCCAACTGCCTGGACTTGAACGTGACCAAGATGGTGGCGGAAGTCAACATCAGCCGCTGCAAAGGCTGCGAACTCTGCGTCGTCGTCTGCAACGCCGCCAAGCACAACGCGATCGAGATGCAGGCGGTCACCTCGAGCGGCACGCTCATGTCCCACAAAGGCGAGTCCGCTGGCCTGGGGCAGGCCTACCAAGGCTGACACCATCACAGCGCACGCGGGTCGAGCACAAAACCCCATAGCGCCGGCGCTGTGGGGTTTTTTATTGGCGCGGTCAACGGCGGAGGATCGATCATGAATACAGGTAACGCAGCGCGGGAGTTGCTCGGCCAGATCACCGCACTCTTGAATCAATTTCCCAAAACTCTGGAGCGGCTGGCCGCGGAAATCGAGGCGAGCGAAAAGGACCCTGAACTGGCCGGCAAGCTCGCCAAAGGCGCCGACGCCATGCGGGACAGCGGCAACATCTACCTCTCCTGGGCCCGCCACTACACCGCCCTCTCGGAGGGCACCTCCGATGCGGCCGCTGACGAGGATGAATCGGAAGACTTCACCGTCTAGGGTGCCGCCCTGCCTGGGCTCTTTTCAAAAAGATGGCGCCGTTTCCGCATCGTTATGTTAAAATGCAACCCGCTTGTCGATACGTTTGAGCGGCACTAACTTTTCCACTATTCCGGGTTGCGTTCCCCGGTAGCTCAGTTGGTAGAGCGCCTGACTGTTAATCAGGTGGTCGCAGGTTCGAGTCCTGCCCGGGGAGCCAA
>SCVQ01000591.1 GCA_004296865.1 Nitrospirota bacterium | reverse complement strand
TACCAGTTCGATCTGAGCGGGCCGCAGGGCGGGCAGTACCATCTGACGATCAAGGACGGAGCCTGCTCGGTGCAAGAAGGCGTGCATCCGGACCCGCAGGTGACGTTTACGATGTCCGGAGAAGATTGTCTGGGCGTGCTGCGCGGCCGGCTCGACGGCCCCTCCGTGTTTCTGTCCGGTCGCCTGCGCGTGAGCGGCGATTTTGGACAGGCGATTCAGTTGAAGGCGCTGTTTCCGTCCGTGCGGTAGTAAAAGACCGTCAATCGTATCTCGTGAAGCGTATCTCGTCTTCGGATTCGGACGCTTCACGAGATACGAAGGCATCGTTCTCAGATGTATTCTAGTCCCGCGCCGGCGCGGCGGTGAGCGGCGCAGCCTCCGAACGATCCTCCGGCTCCGACTTTCTGGGGAACTTCTCCTCCAAGACCAAGTAGAGCGTCGGGATCAGAAACAGCGTCAGGACGGTCGAGACGCTCAACCCGCCGATCACGGCGCGGGCCAGCGGCGCGTTGGTCTCGCCGCCGGTGCCCAGTCCCAGGGCCATCGGGAGCAGGCCGAATACGGTCGCCAGCGACGTCATGAGAATCGGCCGCAGCCGCGTCCTCGCGCCCAGCACCACCGCCTCGCGCAACGCCATCCCGCGGCGCCGCAGCACGTTGGTATAGTCCACCAGCAGCACCCCGTTCGAGACCACGATGCCCAGCATCATGATGGCGCCCATGAAGGAGGTGGTGGACAGCGTCGTGTTGGTCAGGAACAGGGTCCAGATGACGCCCGGCAGCCCCATCGGGACGGCGAACATGATGATGAAGGGGTCCACCAGCGACTTGAATTGCGCCGCCATGACCATGTAGACGAGCAGGAGGGCGAGGATGCTGGCGAAGATCAGCCCCTCGAAGGTTTCGCGCTGCTGCTGGATCTGGCCGGCCAGGCGGACGCTGAAGCCGGGGGGCAGTGGCAGGTCCGCAAATCGCTGTTCGAGTTCGCCCGCAATGGAGCCCAGGTCGCGACCCACGGGGTTGGCGGTGATGTGGACGATCCGCTGGAAGTACTTGCGTTCGATCTGCACCGGGCCGGCGTTGAACCGGACCGAAGCCACGTTCTTGAGCAGGACCGGCTCGCCGATCTTGGTCATCAGCAGGATGTTGTCGATGTCCCGCAAGTCCTGGCGGTAGGGCTCGGCCAGCCAAGCGCTGATGTAGTACTCGTTCCCGTTCTGCGGGTCGGTAAAGATGATCGGGTCGGTCTGGCCGTTTCCGTTCAATGAGAAGAGCACCGCGTTGGCCACGTCGGTCTGGCTGATCCCCAACAGGGTGGCCTTCTCACGGTCCACGTCGATGTTCAGCTCCGGGTAGTTCTCCTCCCGGCTGACCTCGATGTCGGCGATGCCCTGGGTCTGGTGCATGGCCGCCTCGACCTGCCTGATGACGCCCCGGCCTTTTTCCAGGTCGTAGCCGTAAATCTCCACGTCCACGGCCTTCTGCGAGCCGAAGCTGGTCACGCGTTTGACGAGCCCGCCCGGATCGAAGAACATCGCGACGCCGGGGAACAGCTTGAGCACCTTCGGCCGCACCTCGTTCATGATCTGGACCTGGGTGCGCTTGCCGAAGGGGAACTTCAGCTCGAAGTCGGTGCCGGGCAGCGTGAAGCGGACATAGTTGGGCCGGCGCTGGTCCGGCGGGACCAGATACACCTGGATGACCGAGGTGTGGGGGCCCGTGTTGCGGTTGAACAGCGAGGAGCGGCCCTGGGCCAGGACTCCGGTGCTGGAGACCACCATCCCCAGTTCGTCGGGCGGGATGGTCTCGCGGATCACGCGCTCGATGGCCGCGACTTGCTGCTCCGTTTTCTCCACCCGCTGGCCCACGGGCGCGCGCACGTTGATTCGGAACTGGCTCTCGTCCGTGACCGGGATGAATTCGGTCCCGATCAGCGGCACCACCGCCAGCGAGACGGCGAAGACCGCGACGACGGCGCCGACCAGGACCCGCTTATGCGCCAGCCCCCAGGCGAGCGCCTGTTCGTAACGCGCGTCCAGGGCCTCGTACTTGGCCTGGCTCCACGCCATCATCCGCACGAACCAGTCCGGCATGGACCGGTGGGCTTCCTGCTCCGGCTTGAGGAACTTGTAGCAGAGGGCCGGGGTCACGGTGCGGGAGATGAAAAAGGAGGTGAACAGCGCGATCGCGATCGTGAGCGTGAGTGGGATGAACAGGAGCTTGGCGATGCCGACCACGAAGAGGATGGGCAGGAAGACCACGACGGTGGTCACGGTGGAGGCGAAGATCGGCATGGCCACCTCGCGGGCCGCCTCCAGCAGCGCTTCCCACTTGGTCGGGATCGCGATATTGAGCTTGGCGTTCGGAGCCAGGTCCTGCGCCTCGGCTTGCACCGCCTCCCAATCCTGTTGGCTTTTGTTGAGGTGGCGTTGGATGTTCTCCAATTCCACGATCGAGTCGTCCACCAATCGGCCGATGCCCAGGGCCAGGCCCCCCAGCGTGAAGATGTTCAAGGTCTGTCCGCTGAAGTAGAGGATGATGAAGGTCACCAGGATCGAGAGCGGGATCGCGACCGAGATGATCACCGTGCTGGTCAGGTTGCGCAGGAAGATCAGGATCACGGCCGCCGCCAAGAGCGAGCCGTGCAGGGCCTGCTCCATCAGGTTCTGAATG
>SCVQ01000590.1 GCA_004296865.1 Nitrospirota bacterium | reverse complement strand
TTCCAGGTCATCCCCTCGGCCGGCCACCTGAGCAACCTGGAACAGCCGGAGGCGTTCAACCAAGCGCTGATGTCATTTCTGGATAGTGTAGCGATTGAGTGATTTATTCATTGATTCATTGACGATTGCCAAACTCGGTCAATGACCCAATGAATCAATGACTCAATGAATCAATTCCTCACTCAGTCCGGATCGCCGGCCCCGCCGCGGCGGATCAACTTGAGGAATTCCACGCGGGTCTGCTGCTGGGTCCGGAACGCGCCGAGCATGGAACTGGTCACGGCAATCGTATTCTGTTTTTCCACCCCCCGCATCATCATGCAGAGATGGCGGGCCTCCACCACGACTCCCACGCCTTCCGGATTCAGCTTGTCCTGAATCGCCTCCGCGATCTGGACGGTGAGCCGCTCTTGCACCTGCAGACGCCGGCTGAACATGTCCACGATCCGTGGAATCTTGCTCAGACCGACCACACGCTTCCTCGGCAGGTAGCCGACGTGGCAACGGCCGAAGAACGGCAACAGGTGGTGCTCGCAGAGGCTGAAGAAATCGATGTCCTTCACGATCACCATCTCATCGTATTCGAGCGGGAAGAGGGCGCCGTTGAGCAGGTGGTCGAGGTTCTGCTTGTACCCCTGGGTCATGAACCGGAGCGCTTTCTCAACCCGATCCGGCGTCTTCAGCAGGCCATTGCGCCGTGGATTCTCGCCGAGCATCACCAGCATTTTGAGGACAAGGTCCTTCAGGTCCTCGCTGTCACGGCCCTGGGTCGGCCGTTCGGCACCCCGCAGATTGGGCTTCGTTCTGGAATGTTTTTTTGTCGGCATCGCGTTATTTACCTGAAGACTGAGCGGCCCCGGCGAACTGCGCCGCAGGTCCGGCATACTCAAAATAGTTGTCGCGCGTCTCAATCAACCCGATCTTCTCCAACTGGCCGGACGGCAGTTGTGCCAGCAGCAGATCCCAGATCAACAGCACGAGATTTTCCCCCGTCGTCGTCCGGGCGGCAAAGGCCGGATCATGGTTCAAATCCTGGTGGTCGAACCGGTCCACCACCGTCTGCTGCACGGTCCGATCCAGCGTATCGAACGCCACCGCCCGGCCGGTCTGCGCATCGATCCCGCCCCGGACGGTCACGAACAGGGTGTAATTATGTCCGTGGCCATTGGGATTGTTGCACTTCCCGAAGACCTTCCAGTTCTCTTCTTCGGACAGATGCTCCGTGTGCAGACGATGCGCCGCTGCAAAGTGATACCGCCGTGTGACGCTGGCTACAGGCATAACAATCCCGGCTTTCAGCTACTCGTCTTCAGCCATCGGTGGAGAAGCCAAAAAGAAAAAGCCGGGATTGCGTCTCCTGTGAAAAGCAACCCGGCCCTTCTCTACCTTATGTGCTCTTCATGCTGACGGCTGAGCGCTGATGACCGACGGCTCTCCTTACGCACTGAACGAGCTGCCGCACCCGCAGGTGGTCTTGGCCTGCGGGTTTTTGATCGCAAAGCCCGATCCCTGCAGGCTGTCCACGTAGTCCACTTCCGTTCCCTGGAGCAGCGGCGCGCTCTGCGAATCCATGATGACCTTCACGTCGCCCTTCTCGATGATCGTGTCATCGTCGGCCGTCTTGGACTCGAAGGCCATCCCATATTGATAGCCGTGGCACCCGCCGCCCCGCACGTAAATGCGCAGGCCGACCACGTCCTTTTCTTCCTTCATGAGATCCCGAATCTTCTCTTCCGCGATTGGCGTAATGGTGATCATCGGCTTCCTCCCTTATATCTATCGCCTTCTATCAGGCTCGTGACGGGATTGGTTACGGCACCTTGCACTGACTATCTGCGGTCGTGGACTCCTGCTTGGCGCGGGTCTGCCCGGCAGGAGTGGGGGACTCCCATTTCTGCTCAGGCACGCGGACGACGACATCCCCCCTGACCTTGGCCTGGCAGCCCAGCCTGTGCCACGGCTCGCTCAGCGCCTCGCGGTCCAGCAGATCCTGCTCGTCGAAATCGATCTCGGACAGATGCTCCCCCCCGAGCTGGATTTCGACCCGGCAGGTGGTACAGGAGGCATTGCCTCCGCAATCGTGGTTCAGCGGAAACCCGAGCGCCTGCGCGGCTTCCAAGAGCGTCAAGTCGGCCGGTACGTCGCCGCTCTTTCCGTCCGGGTGGAGAAACGTCACCCTCGGCATCGACACTCACTCCGCATCGATCAGGCGCCAGCCCCCACGCCCGCCGCAGCAGGACGAGAAGGACAGCGCTTGAGCGCAATGTGTTCTTCGAACTCTTGCCGGAACAGACGCAGACTGCTCTGCACAAGGACCGCCGCCCCGGTCACCAGCGTACAGTACCCGGTCCCCTTGACAAACCCACAGAGCTGCAGCATGGCGTCGAGGTCTTTCTGCGTCCCCTCGCCACGCTCGATCTTGGCGAGCAAGGTGGCCAGATTCAGCGTCCCCATGCGGCAGGGCGGACATTGCCCGCAGCTTTCGTTCTTGAAAAAGTCGGAGAACTTGAGGGTCTGCGCCACCATGCAGGTGGCATCGTCCACCACGATCACGCCGGCCGATCCCAGGCCCGTGCCCGCCTTCTTGAGCGAGTCGAAGTCCATCGGAAGATCCAACTCATCGGCCGTGACCATCGAGAACGCCGGGCCGCCCGGAAAAACCGCCTTCACCTTGCGCCCTCCGGGGACGCCACCGCCGAAGTCTTCGATCAAGCGACGAAGCGGGGTCCCCATCGGCATTTCGTATACGCCCGGCTTGTTCACCGCCCCGCTGAGGGAGAACAGCATCGTGCCCGGACACTTCTCGGTGCCGACCTGCGTAAACCAGTCTGCGCCCTTCCGGAGAATCCGCGGAATGTTGCAGAGCGTCTCAACATTGTTGACCAGCGTGGGCTTGCCGTAGAGGCCGAAATCCGTCGGGTAGAACGGCGGTTTCTGTCGAGGCATGGCCGGCCGCCCCTGCATGGACTCCAACATAGCCGTCTCTTCGCCGGCCACGTAGGAGCCGTGTCCTTCGAATATCTCGATCTCCAGGTCCCGCCCGCTTCCCAACAGATTCTTGCCCAGTAGCCCCTTGCCCCTCGCCTGCTCGATCGCCTTCTTAAGATTCTGCCGCTCCTCCTGATATTCGTGATTGATATAGATGAACGCGGCCTTGGCCTGGACCGTGTAGGCCGCGATCAGGCAGCCTTCCAGCAACTGATGCGGCGCGTGCTTCAGCAAATAGCGATCTTTGAACGTCCCCGGTTCGTGCTCGCCGGCATTGCAGACGAAATAGTGTTCCTTGACCCGATGGCTCAGCACCTTGTCCCACTTGATCCCCGTGGGAAATCCCGCACCGCCCCGACCGCGCAGACCGGATTTTTTGAGCTCTCCGACAATGTCATCCGGCTGCATGGACGTGACGCACTTGCGCCAGGCCTCATAGCCCCCGACCTTGAAGTACGCGTCGATGTCCCACGGGGGACCATCCAATTGTTGCAAGAGTCTCGGCTCAGCGAGGGTTACCACTCTACCATCCTCCGACCGTTGATCTACCTGGGAGCCCACATCCAAGGCAGCGAGCCTGGAGCGTTTACTATATAGGCCCCTCCCATCCCCGTCAAGCCGAAACAGCCTGAATAGGCCTGCTTCTCAAGCAGTTAGGGCCTGTGGCCTATGCCAAAAGCGCCTGGTAGGTCCTTCAGCCCTGTCGTTGGAAGAATGGCCCGAAGAATAGCTCGATGGGGAAGGGCGTAAGGCCGGCGGGCTGGCCTCTTTTCAGAGGAGCCCGCCGACCGATCTGCGATGATTACTTGAGGTGGCTGCCGGCGCCCATGAAGAACAGCATCGGGATCGACAGCATGAAGTTGACGCGCGAGGCCAGCAGGGCGGTGCGGCCCCACCCGGCCATTTCGGGAGGCGTTGCGGTCCCGTCCTTGGTAAACTTTTCCACGGCTGCGATGATCTTCTTCTGATTGGGCCAGATGATCGCATGCACATTGGCCATCATAATGATCCCGAGCAGACCGCCGATCCCCAGCGCGATGGCCCCGGTTCCGCCCTTGGAATACATGTGCCCGTAGAGGAGGAGCCCCGCCAGCACCGTGACGGTCGCCCCGTGGCGGAACCACGTCAACGCCGCGGGCATGAGCTTGGGGATTACAATGTTCTTGGTCTGGCCGTCGAGGCTCTTGAGGAACGATGCGTTGATCAGGTTGAAGAAATACAGCAGGCCGATCCAGGTGATGCCGGCCAGAAAATGGACCCACCGCATGAGCATGCCCAGCCAGTCCGTCTCCGTCGTGCCGGCGCCCATCGTAAACGCCATGACTAAGACCACCGTGAGGGCGAGTCCCACCCCTATCGTCTGATATGGATCTTCGAGAAATTTCATCCTGCACCTCTTTTGGTTGACCGCTGAGTGAAAATATCTACAGGAGGCCGGGCCGGGTTGTCAAGCGCGGGACCGTCGGTTATCGTTCCAGCATCCGCTCCACTGTCGCGCAGAGTTCCTTCACCGCCTGCGCCGACTGCATCAACGCAGTCCGCTCTTCCTTCGTCAGATCATACTCGATGATCTGCTCCGCGCCGCCGCTCCCGAGCTTGACCGGCACCCCCACCACGACGTCCTTCAGCCCGTATTCTCCGTCGCAGCGAGTGGCGCAAGGCAGAATGCGTTTCTGATCTTTCAAGATCGCCTCGACCATCTCTACTACGGACGCGGACGGCGCATAATAGGCGCTGCCGGTCTTGAGAAGATTGACGATCTCCGCCCCCCCGTCCCTGGTGCGCCGGATGAGCGCATCCAGCCGTTCCTTCGGCAGCCATTCGCCGAGCGGCCGCCCCGCCACCGTGGTATAGCGGAGCACCGGCACCATGGAATCCCCGTGGCCGCCCAACACCATCGCATGGACATCCGCCACCGACACCTGCAACTCGGCGGCGATGAACGCCCGCAGGCGGGCCGAGTCCAATACGCCCGCCATGCCCAAGACCCGCCCCTTGGGAAACCCGCTCACCTTCTGCGCCACATGCACCATCACATCCAACGGATTCGTGACCATGATAAGCACCGCGTCGGGGGAACGTGCGGCCACCTCTCGCACGACACCTTGCACGATACGCGCATTGATGGCCAGCAGTTCATCCCGGCTCATGCCCGGCTTGCGCGGGACCCCGGAGGTGATGATCACGACGGCTGATCCTGCCGTCTCGGCATAGTCGTTGGCGCCGACGACCTGCGAATCATAGCCAAGGACCGGCCCCGCCTGCGCGAGGTCCAGCGCCTTGCCCTGGGGCACGCCTTCGACGATGTCCACCAGGACCACGTCGTAGCAATTTCCCTCCGCCAGCCGCTGCGCCGCCGTCCCTCCGACGTTGCCGGCCCCCACCACCGTGATCTTCGGTCGCCTCATCTTGCACTCCGTTATTCGTTACACGTGACTCGTTAAACGCACTCCCGACAGCCGTCCCCTCTCCACCCGCGCTTCACGCTTCACGTTTAACGTTTAGCGCTCCTCAATGTCCTTCGTGCTCGGTCCAGCCGGCGACCTTGAAGTTGATCGTGCAGACAAAATTCTCGCCGTCGTAGAAATTGACTTTGATTTTTTTCTTCCCGTACGTCTTGGCCAGAAACTCCTCCGGGTGCTCCACCAATTCCTGATAGGTTCCGGCTTCGAATATTCCCAATTCGACGAACCCCACGATCATCCCGTTCTTGACCTCTTCAAGAATCTTGACCGAGCAGCGCGGGAAGACCTCCCAGAACATCGCCTTGATCGCATCCGCCGTCGGCTCCGGCCGGTCCTCCCCGGGCTTGACGTCTTTGTTGGCGAACTTCGCCAGACGCCTTACATAGGGATACTGGCGGCCGGAAAACAGCTTGTACAACCACGGGGGAACTGTCCGTTCAATCATAAAAGAGCCGATCGCTCATGGCTGATGGCCTAGGGCAAAGATTTCTGCATGCTGAGCATTGGCAATACGCCATCTGCCATCAGCTCTTCGTCAATTGCTGGTACACCCTCGGCAGCTGCCCCGGCAGCGCGCCGACATGATCGATGATCAGGAATCGGATCTCGCCGTACATGCGCTTCAGATAATCGTCCGCCTCGCGATCGACCGTGATGCAGAACGGTTCGACCCTCTTCATCCGGGCTTCCCGCAAGGCCATCTTCGTATCTTCCAGCGAATACTCGTCGGCATAGCCGTCGTCGAGCGGCTTGCCGTCGCTGATCAGCACCAGCAACCGGTTGCGAGCCTCCCTGGCCAGTAATTTTCTCGTCGCGTGTCGGATCGCCGCGCCGTCCCGGTTCTGATGCAGCGGGACCAGCCCCCCGATGCGCGAGCCGCTACGCCGGCCCACCGGCTCGTCGAAATCCTTCAGGATGACGAAGTCCACCTGTTGCCGCCCCTGGCCGGAATAGCCGTAGATCGCATGCTGGTCGCCGATGGCCCCCAGCGCTTCGCAGAGCAAGACCAGCCCTTCTTTCTCCACATCGATCACCCGGCGCCGCTCCTCCTGCGGCCCCTGCGATTCGATCTGCCGGCTGGTCGAACCGCTCAGGTCCACGAGAAACGCCACGGCCACGTCCCGCTCGCGCTTTTCCCGCCGGACATAAATCCGGTCGGAGGGGTCCGCCCCGGCCGCCAGATCGGCCATTCGACCGATCGCGGCATCCAAGTCCAATTCTTCCCCATCCATCTGCCCGGTCACACGCCGGAGGCCGGGCGGGCGAAGACCCTCGAAATACCGACGGAGCAACCGGACCTCCGCCCCATGCTCCGCCAGCGTCGTCTCGACAAAGTCGGGGCTCCCTTCCGGCGCCACCCGCTCAGCCACTCGGCACCAGCCGGACCGATAATCCTGGATGAGGCCGTCCCATTCATCATACAGAAACGTCTTCGCCTGCGACGGCGCCGCGCCATGACGTTCCCGCCGATCGTCTCCGACTTCGAGCATGTGCTCGATCACGGAAGCCGGCTCCGACCCCGGCGCCAGGGCAGAACCCGCCAACTCGCTGCGGCGCTCGCCGGGGACCCGATCGGAACGGCCCTCGGATTCGCCTTGTTCAGACCCAACCGGTGCGAGCGTCATCGGGGCGGCTGGGGCTACACTTCCGGCATCCCCCGACCCACCCGCCTCGTCACCGGCCTCGTTTCGGTCCCGGACCATGTCCGGGTTCATGACGCCGCGATAGGCCCAGTTGGTGACCGACTGGTATTGCCCCGCTGTTTCCTCCGAGGCCTTGGGCCCGGCCCCTTGATCAACCTCCTGCGCCGGCTCCTCCTGGTTCGTCTCCTGACACACAGTTGAGGTGAGGGCCTCATCCATCGCCACGTAGAGACGATCCACCAGCCGAACCACGTCCTCCGCCGCCGCGCTCGGCGTCAGCACGACCTGGCTGAGCGCCCACAGTCGCTCCACGAGGTCACGGATCGAGTCCGGAATCTGGACCGTCCCCGGTTCCGCCGTGGAGAGCAGCAGCAAGGCGTCCACCACCAGTTCGCGAACCGACAGCCCGTGCAGGAGCGACCGGGTCGTGACCGCCTCCCTCGCCAACAAGGCCAGTTCGTGCTTGAGACCGGGATACTCCTGTTGGAGTCGATACTCCACTCTGGCATCTTCCAGCACCGTCCACAGATCGCGCGCCAACCCCGGCTGGGGATAGAGCGCGAAGACCTGCGCCAAGCTCTGGACGTCCTGCGCGTCCTCCCGGCCGTAGCGTTGCCGGAGTGCATCGACCACATCCCCCAGCGACCCCAACGGTAGATTGTAGGTGCCGAACTCCAGGTGCCCGGCTTCATGCGCCGTCATGACCGTATAGAGCCGGACGTTGTCCTCTCTCGACGCATACCGCCGCACAATCGACGGCAGCGCAATCGTCCGCCCATCCGGGCTGACCGTCGCCCTGACCGGCTCTTGGCTGACTCGACCGCTCTGGTCCATCCCTGCTCCTGCCCCCGCCGAATCGGGCAGGGAGCGGATCATCACATCGGTTCCGCAGAGACCTTGTGCGAAGAGCTTCAACGACCGGGCGATCTGCCTGAGCGGCACCCCGCTCAGAGCCTGCTCCAGCGAGACCAGGGCCTTTTTGGTTTCCAGGGCGAAGTAGGCCCGCGCCCCTTCGGCACTGTAGGCCAACACCTCCATCCCGCTCCTGTACCACTCCTCGAACTTCTCGCTTGCCGCCGCCGATTCACCGATCAGCGCCAGTATCTCCGGACATCGGCGCAGATAGGCCAGCGTCGTCTCCGCATCCTGCTCGGCAATCAAGGCCCCGTACTGAAGCAGCTTGATCCGCCAGGCCTCAGACGGAACGCTCCGCAACAAGGCCGGGGACTCGGCTAAACACACAATGGCGCGGTGCGGATCGCGGTCGGCCAGGAGGGAGCCCAGCTCCACCACGAGCTTTCTGACCGTCGCCCCCCGAATATCTCCCAAAATAGCCGGACTCGTGCGAAAGAACTCCATGGTGCCGATATAGTCCGTCTTCCCCAGGCTGTTCTGAGTGATGAGCTTCACGCCGAACCCGACCCATGCACGGACCTGATCCATCGGGACCACCGCCGCAATCGACGGACTCTGGCGGAAAAACTCCAAGCCCAGGATGTGATCCAGCCGCGCGAGGTCCAGCCCTGCCTCAACCCAGGGGGCCAGCTGCGCATTGGGGAGCACGGCGAGCAACGCCGGCGCGGCCCGAATGAATTCCAGCGCGACATTCACATCGCGGTCGGCCAGTTCCAGCGCCAGCCCCAACGCCCGCTCACGAGTCGAGGCGGATTCAAACAGCCCCAGCACCAGCGGGCTTTCCTTGACATATCTCAAGGCCGTCGCACCGGAGGACTCCGCCAGTGCCACGGCCAGGTCCAGCCAGGACACCACCGACTCCCACGCCCCGCGGCGAAGCAGTTCCGGCAACGCCTCAAGCGCGGCCGCCGTCGCCTTCGGGGAGGCATCCTTGAGTTCTTCGAGCAGTGCAAGAACGGCCGTCGCCGTTCCAGCCTGGATCAGACGGGTGACCAGATCGGTGGCCACAGACCGGTCCAGCACCTCGGCCATGTGCGCCAGCAACCGATCGTCAAGACTGTCGGACTTGTCAGGCATCGTTTCCTATCAGTGTTCAGAGCCGTCGCATGACACGAGGCCGCGAATTTGCGGATTGTAAAGGAGGCAGCGTTGCTTGTAAACTAGGCGCCATGCGGCGCAGGCTAGAGGCACGAGGCTAAGGGCTATAGGGAAGAGCTCACGGCTTACTCCGAGCCCATCGCCTCTAGCCTATAGCCTTGAGGTTTTCCATGAACCCACCGAGCAAAGACCGCCTGGAGAAGATGTGGAAGTTCGTGAAGGGCTTTGCCGAAAAGAGCGGCACCACCTTCCATCCGACCCCCGCCGTGACCGAAGCGGTGGTCAACGGTCTGGCCGCCCACATAGAGGAGCTGGGCAAACCGCTCTGCCCCTGCAATTTCTACAAGGACAAGCAGGCTGAGGCCAAGCTCCGCCGGTGGATCTGCGCCTGCGACGAGATGCAAATCTATAAGTATTGTCACTGTCTTCTGTTCGTGCGTGAAGACGGCCTGCCGATCACGGAATACCTGCCGGAGGATCACGAGGGACGTCAGGTCTACGGGCTGGTCACGGACCCGACGCCAGACAAAGGCCGGGCCCTCCGCCACAAGGCCGTGGGGCAGGTCCCCTCTCACGCGAGCCCCGATCAGACCGCCGCAGCTCCAAGCCAGACGCCGAAGTCTTGACCGCCCTTTTCTCACCCCGGCATCGCCGGCGGAACATCGTGCTCGGAACCGTTTTGTGCTTATTCGTCACGGCAGCCGCACCGATCTCCACGATGCCGGTCGATCCACACAGTCTCCCGATCACCAGCGACCTTGCCAAGACGCTGCGTGGCCATGTCGAATATCTGGCCGGGCCCAAACTCCAAGGCCGCAAGCCAGGGACGGCCGGCAACCGCGAAGCCGCCGCTTATCTGGAAACACAGTTTCACGCAGCCGGCTTACAGCCCCTCGCCTCGCTGGGCGGCTATCGCCAACCTCTTGCGGAAGACCTGGGCGACAACCTCCTGGGCATGAGACCGGCAAGCGAGTCCGGCCCGACCGACGGCTGGCTGATCGTCGGCGCGCATTACGACCACCTGGGTGGCAGTTATCTCGGCGCCGACGACAATGCGTCCGCCGCCGCCATCCTGATCGAGACCGCTCGGTCTCTGCCGCCGCTTCAACATCACCACATCCTGTTCGCAGCCTTCAATGCCGAGGAACCGCCCTACATCCGCACTCCGCAGATGGGCTCGCAGTATTTCACGGACCACCTGCCGAGCGAGATCGGGTCCCTCGCGAATGTACAGGCCGTCGTCATCATGGACCTCATGGGCGGCGTGCATTGGGAACCGCTCAAGGAGACGATCTTCGCCGCCGGAGCGGAGAAGAGCCCAGGGCTGTACCGACGGCTCAAGGAAGCTGCGAGTCGTGAGGCGAAACCCCTGACGCCTGACGCCTCACCCCTCACGATCCTTCCCGTCGGTCTGCACCTGATCGAGCAGATTCCGTTCATCGGACAGGTCGCCTTCAGCGACTACGACGCCTTTCGCAACAGGGCCGTGCCGTTCCTGCTTCTTTCGTCCGGTCGGACGCCCCGCTACCACCAGCCGACCGACTTGCCCGACACCCTCCATTATGAACGGATGGCTGTCACGGTCGAATGGCTCCAACATCTGTTACGCGCCGTGGAGGAAGACAGGGAACCCTATCGGTTCGAGGCGGACCGAGTGGAGTTTGCCGATGACGTGGCGAGTGTGCGGCCGCTCGTGGCACGAGCCGCAACAGAGGAGACGACGATTCCCGGCACCTCATTCCTCTCGCTCTGGAAGCTGCGGAGAGACCGTCAGTGGTTGGAGGGATTGGACCCGACTGCGCCGACACCGAATGATGTCACACGACTGGAGCGGGTCTCAATCAGGCTGCAATGTCTCCTGGCCGATTTCACGGGCTGCTTTCTGATGTGACCCGGCGCCGCTCATTGTCAGGCTCGAAGCGGCAAGACCTCCCGCACCAGCCGGATCGACAGGCCTTTGAGCAACACGCGCTTATGCCGGGAGCTTAGCCCCGAACGCAAGACCACCGAGCCCTTGGGCAACTCAAACAGCTTGGCAAGAAACGCACAGAGTGCATCGTTGGCTTCCCCCTCGGCCGGGGGCGCGGCCACCCTGAATTTCAGGGCCTCGCCGTGGAGCCCCGCATATTCGGTGCGCTTGGCCCCGGGCTGAACGTGCACGGTAAGCAGGACCCCGTCGGGGCTCTCCTGAATCATTGCCTGACTCATAAGAAGTACCGTCTTGGCGGGAGAGCGTGGAAAATTACAACGCGAAGAAAACGAGAAATGCCATGACCCGCTTCAACAAGGGTGGCACGGCCGCCTCTACCCTCTTATGGCTTGCAGCGCCTCGCGCAGTTCTCCCATCCGATGCGCCAGCAGGTCCAGGTGCATATCCCGCTCGGCCTGGTCCTCGCGGGTCTTCCAGAGACGGTGGAAGATGATCCCCACCTCTCGCCTGAGCGTCACGGCCTTGGCATAGGCAAGGGTCTTGGCTTGCTCGTCGGTGACCTGGCTAGCGGATTTTTTCAACGCGTAGACCTGATTGTGCAACACATCGAGCCCGGCCTCATAATCCGTCTGCCCGCGCACCGCCTTGATGCTGGTCTCGATCATGTTGGTCAGGTTGATCTGCGTCTCGACCCCGCTGGCGCCTTTGGCTTGTTCTAAAAACTCCCCCGCCCTGGGATGCATCAAGCTCCCGCAGCCAACGAGCCCAACCGACAAAACCAGCACACCGCTCATGACGATGATGCGTATTCCCCGTCGTGCAAACATCGGGTCCTCTCTTCGCACTTCTTGGCGATAGGCGATCGGCTATGGGCTATAGGCTAAGGGGCGATAAGTGCGGAGTGAGCCTTGAGCTCTTCCCTATAGCCCATCGCCTCTTGCCCGGTTAGAAGATGGCGCGCACCAGCTCGTGAATGCTGCGCTGCATGTCCGGATCGTCCGTGATCGGCCTCGTGATAGCCGCCTCACAGG
>SCVQ01000589.1 GCA_004296865.1 Nitrospirota bacterium | reverse complement strand
GAGCACAGCCACCACCCCCGTCAGTCTGAGCCAACCGTAGAGCGCCCGCATGCTGCCTCTCCTTAAAAAAACCACTGCCCGCGGAAAAAGAAGGACCGCGGCATGCCGTAGTGCGTCACACCCAGCCCGATCCCCTGACCGATGTTGTAGGGATAGGTCTGATCCAGCACGTTGATGACATCGAACCCGATCAAAAACTTCTGGCTGCCGCCCAGCGGGATCACGTGATCCAGCGAAACGTTATACGTCGTGTGCGAGGGATTCGTGATCGTATTGACCGCCGCCCCCTCGCCCGACCGCGTCCCGGACCCGTAGAGCATCTGGCCCGTCACGGTGGTCCGCTCCCTGAACTTGTAGCTCAGCAGGGCGGAACTCGTCACCATTTGCTGATGGTCCGCGTAGACGCCGCGCGAATTGATCGCGTTGATCGTGGCCTGCTCCAGCAGAAACTGGCCGGACTCCAATCCATAGGCCCTCGCCTGCCCCCACGAGACATTGGCCCGACCGGACAGGTTCGACGTGAAGTTGAATTTCAAAATGGTATCGATCCCTCGCTGCCACCCGCGTTTAAAATTGAAGTAGTTGAGCATCGGCGTCGTCCCAAACTGACCCGCGTCCAGCATGTCCTCATTGAACTTATAATAGCCCACCACCTGCAACGTGGCCAGCCGGCTGAAGGCATGGTAGCCCCCGACCTCGACATAGTGCGACCGTTCCGGTCTGACCGTACTGCCGGTCCCGTTCTCCGGCTGCGCGGTCGTGCCGGTCAGATTCTGGCTGAGGACCGCCACGGATTCGATATTGGGAGGCGTGAAGAGTCGGCCATAAAAGGCATGAAAGACATTCGCCTGGTCGGCCTTGTACGTGACGCCCACCCGGGGACTCACTTGCCCGCTGTTGGTATACGCCTGGATGTGGTCATACCGTAAACCCAGATTGAAGGTCAACTGCTCCGTCGGCGTGTATTGATCCTGCGCCCAGAATTCCTCACGCCATGCGATCTTGCGGTTGTCTCCGCTCCGCTCGATGACCCCTGCGGCCAGATCCGGATTCCCCCCGCCATCCCTGAGAAACGCGAAGACGCGGGACTTGGAGGCCGCCTGGGTACGGTCAACCTGAAAGCCGCCCTTCAGCAGATGTTCGTGGTTCAGCGCGTTCGTATAATCCAGCCGGACGCCCCCCGAATAGGCCCACCGGTCCTGCTTCGCGGCCGAAAAGGGTTCGGTCGCGTCGCGGGCATAGGCCAGCTTGTTGAGCGGGTCCGTCTCGAAGGTGGCACGGGTGTGCCGGTAATAGCCGGCCAGGCTGAAAAATTGGTTGGCGGTGAGATCATGCCGCCAGACCATGTGGCCGTACTGGTTATCCTCTTTTTGCGATTCGTTGACGGCCTGGGAGGCGACGGGGGTAAATCCGACCGGGGTCGTCGCGGGGTTGGCCGCCAGGCCCGGCGTGGTCGGAATCTCGTACTTGGCGACCGAGTTCAAGACCAGCCACGTAAAGTTGTTGCGATTGTCGCGCTGGTAATCACCGCGGAGATACGTCTGGTTCCGTTCGCTCTGCCCGTGAAAGATGGAATGGCCCGGCGTGGGGGGCTGGATTCCACGGTTCGTCGTCGTGTAGCTATTCAAGGCATACAAGCGAAACTTCTCCCCCACGGTGCCCCCGTACTCGAAGGAGGGATTCACCGTCTGGTTCGATCCCCCGAAGAGTTGCACCGAACCGAATCCCGGCTTCGTCCCGCTCTTGCTCATGATGTCGATGACCGCAGCGGTCCGGTTGCCGTATTGGGCTTCTAGTCCGCCCAGGAGAATATCCGCCCGCTCCCAGGCCCGGGGTGTAATGATGTCCGAAAACGTCGTCGTGACGGTGTCCGGAATCGGCACGCCGTCGATGCGGAACTGGAGGTTCGAGTGTTCCTGGCGGATGTGAATCTGCCGCAACGCGTCCTGCGCCGCGCCCGGAATCGTGGCCAGCACGTCGTTGGCGTCGTTGTTGTTGCCCCGCGGCAATTCCTCGATTTCCTTCCGACTCATGGCATAGGTCGTGCTCGAGGACTTGTACTGCAAGGGCGTGATCGGAGAGACCACCTCCAGCGCGATCTCCTCCGTCAAGGCAAGCGTCAGCACGAGCGGCGACGGCGGCGCATCGCCCACCGTCACCACGACATACTCGCTCCGGTACGTGTCGAGGACGGAGTGGACCGAATAGGTCCCGGCAGCCGGCACCGTCACGGAGAACTCCCCCGCGTCATTCGTGACGACATCCGCCACGACGCTGCCCTCCTGATCCTTCACCTGCACGACGGCTTGGGACACGCGCCGCAGGTCCTGGTTCTGGACCGATCCCTTTATAGTAAATGTGCCGGAGGGCTTCGCCTCTTCAGCCCGTGGCGCCGACACAGCCAGGGCCAGGTCGGCGATCGCCGCCAGTATCACGATGCCGAGCACATGACGAATCAGACCGTATGGCACAATCGCCTCGCCTCCTTACCCATTCCAAACAGTACCGACGCAGACGCGCAGGCTTCAACGGACAGGCCCATTCCTGTCGGCGTGCCGATGCGTCAGCTGAGACTGTGGTCGTGATCAGGACAGCGGAGGAGCGCGGGAAGGGCCGGTCGAGGCCGGACGAACGGACAGGAGGAGACTCGCGGCCGGGGTCTGGTCAGGCCAGTACGCAAGCGACGACTCCACCACCGGCACGTCGAGCAGGTGTGAGCCGGTGCTGTGGTGCTGCACCCACTGGCAGAGATCGGAGTCGGAATGTTGGTGCCCGTCGTGGTCCGCTGCCGCCAGCTCGTGGTGAATCTCCAGCGCAGCGGCAAAGGGAGCCAGCACCAGGAGGGTCAGCGCCAGCAGGCCGGATGCCGCCATCACGGCCAAGCGGGGCAGGAAACTCGTCGAAGCATGCAGGGTCTTCACAGCGCTGGTTCTAACAGAGCGCCTCCTGCCTTGTCAATTTTTCGCCTGGTTCTCGCCTTCTCAAGATGAACGTCCCTGTGCTACGATGCCTCGCTCTGGGTCACTCGCCAGGCCGACCCTCACGACGGAGGCTCCGTGCTGATCGACAGCCATGCGCATCTGGATGACGCCCGGTATGACGAAGACCGCGAAGCCGTCATTGCGCGGGCCAGGCAGGCCGGCGTGGACACCTTCGTCACGATCGGCTGCGACCTTGCCACCAGCCGGGCGGCTGTCGAGCTGGCGAACCACTATCCCTTCGTCTATGCCTCCGTGGGCGTTCATCCCCATGAGGTCAAGCAGATCGGGGACGACTGGTACGACGAGCTGCGCCGGTTGGCGACGCGTCCCAAAGTCATCGCCTACGGCGAGATCGGGCTGGACTACCACTACAACTATTCCCCGCCCAAACTGCAACGGGACCGGTTCCGCGAGCAGATCGGCCTGGCCCGCGAACTGGGCCTTCCGATTATCATCCACACGAGGGAAGCGCAGGAGGACACGATCGCTATTTTGAAGGAGGAAAAGGCGCAAGAGCTCGGCGGGGTCTTTCATTGCTTCTCGGGCGACGCCTGGCTGGCCACGGCCGCGCTGGACTTGGGCTTCTTCCTGTCCTTCTCCGGCGTGATCACCTTTCAGAACGCGACGATGCTCCGCGACATCGTCAAGACCGCGCCGCTGGACCGCATCCTGATCGAGACCGACTGCCCGTACTTGACGCCGGTCCCGCATCGGGGCAAACGCAACGAACCGGCCTATGTGTGTCAGGTGGCAGAAAAGATCGCGGAGATCAAAGGAGCGGCAGTGCCGGTGACAGTGGAGGAAATCGGCCGGGTCACGTCACAAAATGCGCGGCGTCTGTTTAAAATCCCCTGAGCTGCCGGTTTCGCTTGCGGAGCGCCTTGGGCAGTTTTCTGGCATTGCCTTTTTTCTCGACACGCTTCGGCAACTCTTCTTCACGATCGATGGGCTTGAAACTTGCCTGAGGCGTGACAGGCGGCACGGCACGCAGCCTGGACTCGAACTCCGCCGCGCCGATCACGAAGGCGCCCCGGCCCTTGGCAAAGTCCGCCACCTCCCGGTCCGACGAGACCACGGCGCAGTCTCGCCCGAACTCTTCGGCCAGCCGTTGGATGACCTGATCGGCTTTCTCCCCTCGGCGCGAATAGACCACCTCGATTCCCGACCGATGTTCATGACGTTCCGTATCGCCCCCCTGAAACCAGCCGTCAAACACGACGGTGATGGGATGGCCTTTCCGTTGCCGATAGGCCGTCAGGTCGCGCAGCAGGCGCTCGCGCGCAGAGTCGTCTCCCGAGCCGGCACGCCCGACTTGCCCGACCTGTCCCCTTGCACCCAGCACATTGTAGCCGTCAACGATCAGGTGAGTGGCCATCCCGTCGAAGCCTAGACCAGGGCTCTGCCTCTGTCAACCTGCGCAACCCACGGAACGGGCGCGGGTTCC
The DNA here is from genome assembly GCA_004296865.1 of Nitrospirota bacterium. Classification (GTDB taxonomy): domain Bacteria; phylum Nitrospirota; class Nitrospiria; order Nitrospirales; family Nitrospiraceae; genus SCVQ01. The sequence goes on along the minus strand of SCVQ01000589.1, from coordinate 53 downwards.
GCTTGACAAGCGCGCCCTTTTGAGACGACACTTTTACCGATTTCTTGCGGACC
>SCVQ01000059.1 GCA_004296865.1 Nitrospirota bacterium | reverse complement strand
GGCGCTTCTGTCCAAGTACGTTGGGGAGTCGGAACGGGGCGTGCGGGAGGTCTTCCGCAAGGCGAAGCAGGCGGCCCCCTGCCTGGTCTTCTTCGATGAGATTGATGCCCTGGTCCCCAGGCGGTCAGCCGACGCGGCCGATTCCCACGTCAGCGAGCGGGTCGTCGGTCAGTTTCTGGCGGAGCTGGACGGGGTGGAGCAGCTGAAAGGCGTGCTCGTCTTGGCGGCCACGAACCGACCGGACATCATTGATCCGGCCCTGTTGCGTCCGGGCCGCTTCGATGCGGTGATGGAGATCCCTCGGCCCGACGAGCGGGAACGCCTGGAGATCCTCGCCGTGCACACGCGCGGGAAACCCCTGGCCGAGGATGTGTGTCTGGCCACCGTGGCGGCCCGTACCAACGACCTCACGGGCGCCGATCTGGGCGCCATCTGTCAACGCGCGTCTCTGCACGCTATCCGCGATGTGGTTGCGAAGCCGCAGGCACCAAGCGGACAGGGCGCGGAGCCGGTCCTGCCCGTGCTCATCCAGCAACGGCATTTCGAAGCGGCCCTGAACGAACTCAAGAAAGAGAGCGGACGATGACCCACTCGCCTGACGAGGCCTCACACTTGGGCATCTACCTCTACTGCCTGGCCAAGCCTGACTGCCTCGCGGTCGTCAAGGGGCTGGCCGACCAAGGCGTGCACGGCATTGACGAACGGTATCCGATCTCCTCGTTGGAACAGAACGGACTGGTGGCGGTCATCGGGGAGGTGGACGCCGGAGAGTTTCACGACCGGAACCTCCAGGCCTTGTCGTGGGTCGGGCCGAGGGCCTGCCGGCATGAGGCCCTGGTGGAACGGATCATGCGGGCCTCGCCGGTCATGCCGGTGAAATTCGGCACGATTTTCCAGACCATCACGAGCCTGCACGGTCTCCTGGCCCGGCATCGGGAGACGATCGCGCGGTGTCTCGACACGCTGCAGGGCAAAGCCGAGTGGAGCGTCAAGGGCTATCTTGACGACACGGTCGCCCGGCGGAGTGTGGCGGCTGCCGACCCCGCCATTCAGGCCAAGCTTGCGGCGCGCTCGGCCTCGCCGGGGGCGCGCTATTTTCAGCAGAAGCTGGTAGATGCCATGATCGACTCGGCGCTGCGCACCTGGATCGCACGTCTCACTGGGGACGTGCAAGAGGCCCTGGAGACTCACGCCGTGGAGGCAACCGCGTTGAAGCTCCTGTCCGGCACCGCCACCGGGCGACCCGAACGCATGATCTTCAACGGCGGGTATCTGGTGAGCGAGGCAGCGCTCCCCAGCTTTCACGCGGCCGTGGCGGAGCAGGCGGCCGCGCATCGCGCGGACGGCGTGACCCTCGACGTGCGGGGTCCTTGGCCGCCCTACAATTTTTGTCCCGACCTCTCAGCAGCCGAGCCCCATGCGGGTGGGTGAACGGTGAAGATCGGGGCCGCAGGCATGGCCGCCACTCGGTCAGATTCAACGGGCAGGCTTCTCGGCTGCCCAGAGAAGCGATGGCGATCATGAAGAAAACGGGTGCGAAGGTCCCGAGGCTGCCCACGTCCGCGCCCTCGGAAGGGTGGCACGCGCAGCTGTACCAGATGCTCTTGGAGAGCATCCCCTCTTCCGTCCTCTTGCTCGATCGGTCGTTGCGGGTGGTGTCGGCGAACCGGAACTTTCTCGAGAAAGCGCGCCGCGCTGCGGGCGAGACGGTCGGGACGCCATTCCGGCAGGTGTTTCCTCGCGTGATCTTGGAGTCCACCTCTCTCGAGAACAAAATCCGAAGGGTCTTCGAACGGGGAGAGCCACTGAAAGGGGAGCAAATCACCTATCGCGCCCCTGGGGTCCCGACCTGTGTCTACTACTACACCGTCGTGCCGGTCAAAGCCGGGGGCACGGTCGAAAACGCCATGATCTTGATGGACGATATCACCGAGAAGGTCCGCCTGATCGAAAAGACCCGTGCGATCGAACGCCATCTGGCCAGCGTGGTGGAGAGTGCCAATGATCTGGTCGTCTCGACCGACTCGGACGGCCGTATTATCAGTTGGAACGTCTCTGCGGAGCGGGTCACCGGCTATCGAGCCGAAGACGTGCGGGGGCGGCTTCTGGCCGACCTGTGTGAGCCGGCCCAGCGCGGCGACATGACGGCCATCATTCGCCGGTTGGCGAGGGGAGAAGCGGTGAGGGCGCAGGAACGGGATCTCCTCGCTCGTTCCGGGAAGCGGGTGCCGATCGCCTGGTCCTGCTCACCGATGCGCAACGAATCCGGCCAGGTGAGCGGTCTGGTGGCGGTGGGGCGAGACCTGTCGGAGCGGCGGGCGTTCGAGGAACAGCTCTTCCAGAGCGAGAAATTGGCCGCCCTGGGAGTCATGGCTGGAGGCATCGCGCACGAACTCCGCAATCCTCTCTCCGTCAGTTTCTCGGCCGCACAGTTTCTCCTGACGGAGCAACGTGATGCCGCGTTCAAGCAGGAATGTGCCCAGAAGATTCTCGACGGGATCCAGAAAGCCTCCACCATCATCGAGACCCTCCTGCGTTTCGCGAGGCCGTCGGAGGGCGACCGAATGGGTCCGATCAACCTCGTGGCGCCGGTGCGAGAGACGGCGAGTCTCCTGGGACATCAGGCGAAGCTGCAGAAGATTACCTTGACGGAACAGTACCCGGCCGCCAGCGTCCCGGTCCTGGGGAACGTGAATCTGCTGCAGCAGGTGGTGATGAACCTGGTGGTGAATGCCTATCACGCCATGCCCCGTGGCGGTGAGTGCACGATCTCGGTCCACCAGCGGGAGGCGGAGGCGTTCGTGCGCGTTCGCGACACGGGGTGCGGCATCACGTCGGGTAACCTGGGCAAAATCTTCGACCCGTTCTTCACGACACGGCCGGTCGGCAGCGGCACTGGGTTGGGGCTTTCGCTCTGTTACACCATTGTGAAACAGCACAAGGGCTCCCTTGAGGTGGAGAGCGTCGAAGGGCAGGGGAGTACGTTCACGGTCCGCCTCCCGCTGGCGCACAAGAAAGACACCCAGGCCACCGATGGCTGAAGGCGTGGCATCCATACTGGTGGTCGACGACGATCCCGATGTGTGTTGGGCGTTGAAGAGAGTGCTGTGCGAGGAGGGCCTCACGGTCGAGACGGTGGAGAGCGGCAGCGAAGCGTTAACGCGTCTTCAGGACACCCGGTTTCAGTTGATCTTGATTGATGCCAAACTGTCGGACATTGACGGCAT
>SCVQ01000588.1 GCA_004296865.1 Nitrospirota bacterium | reverse complement strand
GGACCGGGTCCGTGCCCGGCAGCAGCTTCGCCATGAGCGCGTGTCCGGCTTCGTGATAGGCGGTGACGCGCTTCTCTTCGTCGCTCAGAATCAAACTCTTCCGCTCGACGCCCATCAGGACCTTATCCTTGGCCGTTTCAAAATCCACCAGCTCCACGGCTTTTTTATCCTGCCTGGCCGCCCACAAGGCGGCTTCGTTCACCAGGTTTTCCAGGTCCGCCCCGGAGAACCCCGGCGTGCCACGGGCGATTTTTTCCAACTCGACGTCGCCGCTCACCGGGACTTTCTTCGTATGGACCTTCAGGATTTCCGTGCGGCCGCGCAGGTCCGGCCGGTTGACGACGATCTGCCGGTCGAACCGTCCCGGTCGTAAGAGCGCCGGGTCCAGGACGTCCGGCCGATTGGTGGCTGCGATCAGGATGACGCCTTCGGTGGTGTCGAACCCGTCCATCTCGACCAGCAACTGGTTCAAGGTCTGTTCGCGCTCATCGTGGCCGCCACCGAGGCCCGCCCCGCGCAACCGGCCCACCGCGTCGATCTCGTCGATGAAAATGATGCAGGGCGCATGTTTCTTGCCCTGCTCAAAGAGGTCGCGCACCCGAGACGCCCCGACTCCGACGAACATTTCCACGAAGTCCGACCCGCTGATGCTGAAAAACGGCACGCCGGCTTCTCCGGCAATGGCCTTCGCGAGCAGTGTTTTGCCGGTTCCAGGAGGGCCGACGATCAGGACCCCTTTGGGAATCCGTCCCCCCAGCTTCTGAAACTTGCGCGGGTCCTTCAAAAACTCGATGATCTCCGCGACCTCCTCCTTGGCTTCATCGATACCGGCCACGTCGGAGAAGGTGATCTTTTTCCGGTCTTCGGTGAGCAAGCGCGCACGGCTCTTGCCGAAAGAGAGCGCCTTGTTCCCGCCGATCTGCATCTGGCGCATGAGGAAGAACCAGAGCCCCAAAAACAGGACGAACGGCCCCCAGGTGACGAGAAAGGTGATGTACCACGGGTTTTCGTCCGGCGGCTTGACCTCGATCTGAACGTTCCGCTCCCGAAGCACCTTGACCATGTCGGGATATTCGGCCGTATAGGTCCGAATGCGCGTGCCGTCCTTCAGGATCGCGCTGATGTGATTCGCCTTGATAATGACCTTCGTGATCTCGCCCTTGTCCAGTTGGGCCATGAAATCACTGAAGATCACGTCCTCTTCCGGGGCATGGGTGGGGACGCTGAACAAGTTGAACAGGAGGATCATGAAGAGACCCACCACCACCCAGAACAAGAGATTTTTTATCCGAGAATTCATCCACGCTCCTCCTCAGCCCTAACGGAAGCCGGGGAATTGAAAATGACTGTAAATACTAGCACAGATATCCGAACCCTGACAACAGCCCGTCAGAACCCCTGGCCTTCGTCGTCCACGGTATCGAGCACGGCCAGGTACGGCAGGTTGCGGTATTTCTGCTGGTAGTCCAGCCCGTACCCCACCACATACTTGTTGGGAATCTGAAACCCGACATACTGGACCTCGACGCCCACTTTCCGGCGGTCGGGCTTGCTCAACAGCGCGCAGACTCGAATCGACTTGGGCTTGCGCTTCGAGAGGGTCTTGATGAGGTGCTGCACCGTCAAGCCCGAGTCGACGATGTCCTCGACGATCAAGACATCCCGTCCGGCGATGTCCTCCGTCAA
>SCVQ01000587.1 GCA_004296865.1 Nitrospirota bacterium | reverse complement strand
GGTGACGAGGACCTTGTCGCCGTCGGAGACTTCCGGGGGACTGTCCACCGCCAGGCCGCAGACACCCAGGACGGCAACGTCGAGCGAGCCGGTATCGTCCTGCAGGGTGAAGAGATAGGCGCCGTAACAGACGGTCCCGGAAGGCTGCCGATAAGGATCGAGCAGACGGACCTGCTGAACCGTGCCCTGGAGGGCGACCATGTGCATGTGGTGGGGCTCCGGGTCCGCCACGATCGCACCGATCGTCACCGGTTCATCGGCGAGTACCGCCGCGGAACTCGTAAGAGCGAACAGAATTGCCAGGAAGGTCCCCCTCGCAGACATAGTCAAGCAGACCATAGGATCGGCTTTGAGGTCAAGCCGGCTGGAGGAGTCGTGGAAAGGATCGGATGAGAACAGGTCTCCTCAGCCTGGCGCGCCCAGGACCTCACGCACTTTGCGTATCAGAACATCCGGCAAAAAAGGTTTCTGGATGAAGGCGATCTCGGGGTGTAAGCCGAAGTGAGCGAGCGAGTCATCATCTGGATAGCCTGACATGTAGAGCACCCGTGTGTGGGGGTGCAGGGTGGCTACTCGCTGGGCGAGATGCGGTCCGTTCATCCCCGGCATGAGAATATCCGTCAAGAGCAGGTGGATCGGGCCAACGTGTTCATGGCAGATTCGAAGCGCCTCTACACCATGATTGGCCTCCAGCACCGTATAACCGTACAGCCTGAGGATTTTACAGACGACTTCCCGAACCATCCTTTCGTCATCCACGACAAGGATGGTCTGCGATTGAGAGGAAGGTTCAGGGGAAACTTCTCGCGGCTTCGACATTGAATCCCCCATCAAATGAGGCTAGACTTTCCCGTGAGCAAACAGGCGGGGCGCCCCGGTTCGTCCAAAACTGACACACCCCGTCGCGCCACGAGCGTCTAACAGGCGACAGGCCTGTGATGCGTGTACACAAAGAACTCATTGTGCTAGCGCCTCGGGAAGAGATGATGAGACACACCGTTATCAGACCAGCCGAGCTGTGCCGGATAGAAGCCCAACCTGCGGCAGATATGTTCCCGGACATGGAACGTCGGGCGCTTACCTGCGCAGACTTGGTAGATGAATTGACGTGATATACCCAACTCTCTGGCGAGCTGGGCCAACGGGATCCCAAGCTCAACTGACCGAATCTTGATCATTTTTTTGGGCACTGTGCTTTTCATGTAAAGCGAGCCACTAGAGGATAGTAAGCTATAACTTATCACATGTCAATGAAGAATAAGCTAATAAATAATGGGTTCTGAACCACGCGGCATAATTGAGCGTCTCATTGCCGCTTTAAGTCTCAAGGCGCAGGCACAGCTCGCCGCCAGCCTTGCAATCAGACCGCAGTCCATTATCTCTGCGGTTAACCGCGGGGAGATCCCTGAGGCCTGGCTGTATCGAGTCGCCTACCTCACAGGGCGAAGCGTGGAATGGTTGCGGACCGGGAAAGGACCTGTCTGGCAGGCGAATATCATTGGGGAGGGAGCAGCTCCATCCTATGGAAATAGAGGGGAGCAGTCGGCGGTCCTCCGGCACATGCTCGAAGTGTGGGAAGAGCTTGATGAGGAGGAGCGGGTCACAGTGGTGCGTTGCGCCGAGATACTCCAGGTCGGCGATCGCGACATCCGCGAACACCTAATCGCCCAGTTAAAACTGGTCGAAGAAACCGTTCAGAGGCGGCGAGCCAAGCGCGGGCACAGGCGCCATTAATCGGTGCCCGAATAGGCTTTCTTCCCTGAATCATCGGGGGACTCATTGATGCAGCGATGTGCGCAAATAAAATCCTATGTGAACGACGCAAGGCCCGGCTTCGAGCGTCTTCTGGCCGAAATGGTGGAACTGCCTTCCATCAGCATGGACCCGACGCGCGTCGCGGACATGCACAAGACCGCAACCTTTGCCGTCCAACTCCTCAAGGAACTGGGCGCGGAGGCGCGGATCGTAGAAACGAAAGGGTATCCGGTGGTCGAGGGCGGCTGGACCACGGGTAAAACCCATCCAACCGTGCTGGTCTACAATCACCTGGATGTGCAGCCGGCCCAGGAGCCCGAATGGAAACAGGCGCCCTTTGCCTTTCGGAATGACCAGGGTCTCTATCACGGACGCGGGGCGACTGATGACAAGGGGCCGGCCCTGGCGGCCCTGCTGGCGGGGCGGTATGTCGTGGAGCAGGGGGTGCCGATCAACGTGCGGTTTCTGTGGGAATTGGAAGAGGAGATCGGCAGTCCGAACTTCTCGGATGCTCTGCGGCAGCGCCGGCTGATCTCCAAGCCCGATTCGGTCCTGGTCTCGGACACGATCTGGATCGCCAAAGGCCGCCCGGCGATGCCCTATGGCCTGCGTGGGTTGTTGGGCGCGCGGCTGTCGTTGCGGACGGGAACGGCCGATGTCCATTCTGGGCTCACCGGCGGCGCTGCCAGAAATCCTTTGACGGAGCTCTGCGACCTGGTCAATGCCTGCGTCGATGTGAAGACCGGCCGTGTGAAAATTCCCGGCTTCTACGACGAGGTGGTGCCGCCCACGAAGGCCGAGATCAAGAGCTTTCTGGCCTCGGGCTTCCAGGTCGAACGGTTCAAGAAAGCCTTCGGGTTCCGGTCGCTGAGAACCACCGATCCAGCCGAGGTCTTGCGGCGGATCTGGGCCGCCCCCACGTTCGAGGTCCATGGGCTGGTGGGAGGCTATGTCGGGCCCGGCGTCAAGATGGTGGTCCCCGGCTATGCGGAGTTGAAAGTCAGCATGCGCCTGGTGCCGAACCAACGGCCTGAAAAGATTTTCCGGCTGTTCAAGAAATTTCTGGCCAAGCGGAATCCGAACGTGACGGTGGAGGCGGAGGGCATGCTGCAGCCTTTCCGGGGAATCTTCAGCGGCCCTTACGCGGACGCGGCGCGACGGGCGATGAAGGCGGGGTTCGGAAAAGAGCCGGCTCTCATTCGCGAGGGCGGCTCCATCGGCGCCGTCTCCATGATGCAGCGCGCCTGGCGGGTCCCGATCCTGTTCATGGGCCTCAGCCTGCCGGAGCACGGCTACCATGCGCCCAACGAGCATTTCGATTGGGGACAGGCCTCGGGGGGGAT
>SCVQ01000586.1 GCA_004296865.1 Nitrospirota bacterium | reverse complement strand
TATCTCGTAACCGGGGAAAAGCCCCTTCGAGGTCCCGACTCACCAGCGCAACCCCTGTCCCTTACCCCACTGGAGCCATGCTTCAGCCATCTCTTTCAGTTTTCCTCTATGTTCCGGTTTAATCGGATCTGCGCCTGTTATGGCGGTCAGCGCCCAAAACCAATGATCCGGCCGTCTTTCAAGCTCGCGAAGCAAGAGCGGCACAGCCGCAGCCCCCATTCCTATAATCCTCTGGTACGCAGGATGGAGGACCATCTCGGTCACAGAGGATGTAAACAGAACGTCGTTGCGCCACATCTCCGCTAGGGCGCGAAATCTCTCCGCATCGTCCTGTAGCCTTCGTGTTACCGGAAACTGGTAGTGTTGTTCTGTGTCACGCCACTGCCTTGTCACCGCATCAGAATCCGGGCTGACTCCAAGCAAGGGGACATACTGCAACACTTGTGGGACATGAGCTGTCGCCAGACTCATAGAAATAACTCCTTCGCCTTCGGTGTGATACTTTTGAAAAAGATGTCATTCTTCAAGTTGCGCAAGCTCTCAAATATTTCCCATATCCTGTCATTTACGTCAAAGGCTGCCTCACGAAATACGTCAATATCAAGTATGAGCGGCAGCGTTTTGCTTGCGTCTGCAATCGGCTCCATCATCTCGGTGACAACAGCAACAGCCTGGGTCTTCGGCTCAGGAATCACGAGCCTCATAAAAAAACTCCCCAATCCCTGTGGAATCTCAGGAGCAATTTCCGGCGTGGTCAAAATGTATTCTTTGAAGTCTTTCATGGGAAGCGGGATTTCAATACGATTGATGTAGCGCAGAGCTAAGCGTGTGACGGTTTCTGGCTGGGCGATTCGAACATACTGCTGCCATAGTTCTCTCGCTTCGTCGCGAAGCGCTTCCCACTTGTCATATGGCTTGAGTCTGTTGAATGTGAAGCCATCCAGCCGCGTTTGAACAATTTGCCTCCCCTCAGCAGATGTGAAGAGATATCCGTCCGGTCCACCTGAAGACGGAAGCATTTCGGGGCCCGCTCCCGGTTTAATTTGAAATCCGCCTTTCCATGATACCCGTTCCTGTTTCAATGGATACCTATCCTTAACGGCATCGTGGAAAGTTGCCAATATTGTCAGATCAATTCGGGCCGGGAGCTTAACGCGGATGTCCAGGAGTGCCTCAGTAATCGGGGCGTGGGGAAATCGGATGAGATTGGGCATGGTTGAATTCTAGGTTGTTCCTCTCAAAAATGGAAGCCCTTTGCGTAAATCGGCCGAGCCGTGTCTCCCGGCTCGGTTGATCGCGTTGGAACGCGGTGCTATAGTCCGCCGCGATGGGCGTGGAAACTTCTACCAAGGCGCTGCTGATCGCCATGACCGACGACGCGCCGGCGGCGGTCTATTCCATCAACCGGCTCAACCCGGAGTGCCTCTGTTTTTTCGTGCCGGAATCGGCGAAGGGCCTGGTGGAGACCGAGGTGCAACCGCAGATCGCCCAGATGCCACGCCGCTGGGACTGGGTGGTGACACCGGATGCCCAGCGCTTTCCGGCCTCGTATCAGGTCCTGGCTCGGAGCCTGCCCGACCTGTTGCGGGCTTGGGAGGTCCAAGCGGGCGAGTTGGTGCTGGATCTCACCGGCGCGACTCCCGCGATGGCCGCCGCCATGGTGCTGTCCGGAATGGCGGCCTCGTCACGTGTGGTCGCGCTCGGATGCCCAGGAGCCGGCCCGCCATCCGAAGGGGAATCGGTTTCAATCGATGGCCGGGAGCGGATCTGGCTGCAGGGGAATCCCTGGGATGAGGCGGCCGCCCAGGCTCGTCAGGAAGGGTGCGACCTGTTCAACCGGGGTTCGTTCGGAGCGGCGGCGGCGCTGTTCCGCCAGATCGAGTCGCGGGTCAGCGGCGGGCGGAAACCCCTCTATCATGCCTTGGCCGATTTAGCGGAAGGTTACGGCCTGTGGGAACGGTTCCACTATCGCCAGGCCTGGGACAAGCTCAAGACCTCTCTCAAGGCGTTGGACATGGCCTTGGTCTGGGGCGGACCCCCGAGCCTCAAAGCCGTCCTCCCGCTGGTGAAACAGAATGCAGGCTTTCTGGAAAAATTGGTCCTGGACCCGCAAGAGGTCAAGGAAGCGGTGGCCTGCGATCTGCTGGCCCATGCGCGGCGGCGGGTGGACGTGGATCATCATCCGGAGGCCGCGACCGTCGCGCTGTTGCGCGCGTTGGAAGCCTTCGCGCAACTGCGCCTCTTCAAACAATACAAGATCAAGACTTGGGACGTGCAGCCTGAGCAGTTGCCCGAAGCGCTGCGCGAGCGCTGCCGGACTTCTTTCCTGGACGATGTGGACGGCAAGTACAAGATGCCGCTTCAGGCACAGTTCCGCGCGCTGGCGGGGTTGGGCGATCAGATGGGCCAAGCCTACCTGGCCCAGTGGCCCGCGATGAAGCCGTTGCTGGACGTGGCCAGCCGCGCGGTGCTGGGGCACGGCTTCGAGCCGATCAAGCCAGAGCGGTTTCAGCAGTTGTACGACGTTGTCGTGAAGCTGACGGGCGTCGCCGACAGCTCATTACCGCAATTCCCAAACCTACGCCTCTGAAGAGCGTCGCTCGTGAAGCGTGAAGCGTATCTCGTGGCAAGCGGGATA
>SCVQ01000585.1 GCA_004296865.1 Nitrospirota bacterium | reverse complement strand
GCGGCCAGACATTGACGTAAGGGCATAATAGAAAAAGAGATTTTCGCTTATCGCATTCAAGGCTTAATATTCGTTGAATACGTACCGATAAAAACCATTGAAGATCGGTTGGATGCCAATTACACTCGTCTGCGGATCAGGATACTGGATTGAACATCTGATTTCTGATTGCAGTCGAGGGTTGGCTCATGGCTGAGGCAACGGATGAAATCGTTGTATTTGTAACGGCTGGTTCAGAAGAGGAAGCAACTCGGATTGGTCGTAAGGTCGTTGAGGAAGGTTTGGCCGCCTGTGCCAATATTTTCCCAGGGGTTCGGTCGATTTTCCGCTGGGAGGGCAAAGTTTCTGAGGAGCAGGAAGCGATGATGGTCCTAAAATCGCGAGCCGGTCTCTTCGAAGATCTGGCAACCATGGTGAAGGGGTTGCACAGCTACAGCGTCCCCGAGATTATCGCGATTCCGGTTGTTCGAGGATCAGCAGATTATCTGAGCTGGATCGGGGATGTCACGGGTAAATCAACGAAATAGTGTGAAAAACTGCAAATGGCTTGACCCGAGCAGGAGGTTTCAGTAGACTGAGCACCTTGTAAAAACAGATAAGAACGGAGAAGAGCCGAATGCCTCTTTTCCTGGAGCCGAGCTTATGAATCAGCCAGAAGACGCATATACGATCGTAATCTTCAGGGGCACTACGACGAAGCCCATAAGGCTTAGCTTCCCCCGCGCCATTGTCCGAAAGGCGTTGATGGTGGGGGTCTTTTTGGTCGTGGCCGAGCTGCTTCTGCTTTCCCAATATGTAATCCAAACCGGCAAGGTGTGGGAGTTGCAGTCTATCCGCCAGGAGCTTGCGAGTGCGCGCGAACAAACGAATGAGTTTTCAACCTCCCTCGATGATCTCAAACGTCGTGTTCTGGCGATGAAAGAGGTGAACGAAAAGTTGCGCGTGATGCTGGGGATCGAACCCCTGAAGGCGGAAGACTACCTCAATGGTCAAGGGGGAGAGGAGACCCCGGTGGTTGACGGAGCCGGGGGGGATGGTGACGCAATAACGGAAGGGACGGCTGAGGAGGCCGCCGCTAAGCTTTCGGATGATGAGGAGGACAAAGTCTGGGAGAAGGACCTCACCTCCCGTATCCAGCAGAAGATCGTGTGGTTGCAGAACGAAGCCGTGTCTCAGGAACGGACCCTTGAGGAACTGACGGAGGCAGCCAAGGAGCGCTCGGCTCGTTGGGCTTCCACCCCGTCTGTTTGGCCGGTCAAGGGCTGGGTGACGTCCGGCTTTGGTCCGAGGATTTCCCCGTTCACCGGCAAGCCGGCAGTTCACGATGGTCTTGATATCGGGGCTGCCCCGAACGCGCCCATTTATGCTCCGGCCAGCGGTCTGGTGCAGGTCACGGGGTTTGATAACAAGATGGGCAATATGGTGGCCCTTGACCATGGGTATGGGATCGAGACCCAGTACGGCCACATGTCGAAAATTTTGGTGAAGGTGGGGCAAAAGGTCAAACGAGGGGACGTGATCGGCATGATCGGCAGCACCGGACTCTCGACCGGACCGCACCTGCATTACTTGGTGAAAGTCCAGAGCCGTCCGGTGAATCCACAACGGTATATCCTGGAGTAGCTCTTCCTCCGCTCCTGCCATTCGCTTGCAAGTCCCTGCGCAAATCTCCTCAGGGTTCTCTTCATTTCATCGCTGCCCTGGGCTCGGACTCATCCGTCGTGAGTTCACGCTCTGATCGCAGGGTGAAACGGGCCTCGTGCTATACTGCTCCCCTTGACTGGCCTTGAGACGGAAGAAAACGAACAGGGGAGATGAACGGTGAGCGACCTTGATCTTGCCCGCTCGGTGACACCTCGGCCCATTCTACAAGTCGGCGAGGAACTCGGTCTGAAAGGCGATGAGCTGGTTCCCTACGGCCGGTGGAAGGCCAAGGTGTCTTTGTGCGCCCTCCAGCGACTGGCCAGCCGTCCGCTTGGACGGTATGTGTTGGTGACAGCCATCAACCCGACCCCGCTGGGGGAGGGGAAGACCACCATGTCGGTCGGGCTGGCGATGGGGCTGAGCCGGCTGGGTCGTCGAGCGGCCGTCACCCTCCGCCAGCCTTCGCTGGGGCCCGTATTTGGAATCAAAGGAGGGGGGGCCGGAGGTGGAAAAGCACAGGTCATCCCGATGGAGGACATTAACCTGCACTTGACCGGGGATGCCCATGCCGTAGCCTCTGCGCACAATCTTCTCTCCGCCTTCGTGGACAACCATCTGTACCAGGGCAATACACTGAATCTTGATCCGGCCAGGATCACTTGGCCGCGGGTGATGGGGGTGAGCGATCGGGCGCTGCGAAGAGTCCAGTTGAGCGGGGAGAAAGGCGCGGTTGCCCGGATCGGCGAATTCGTCCTGACCGAAGCATCCGAGGTGATGGCGATTCTGGCCCTGGCGATGGATCAAAAGGATCTCCGCCGCCGTCTCGGCCGAATCCTGGTGGGGTTTACCAAAGAAGGGAAGCCGGTTACTGCGGAGGACCTTCAGTGCGCGGGGGCGATGGCCGTGCTCTTGCGGGACGCGCTCAGCCCGAATCTCGTCCAGACGTTGGAGGGAACGCCGGCCTTTGTCCACACCGGCCCGTTCGGGAATATTGCCCATGGGAACTGCTCGATCCTGGCTGATGCGATCGCGCTCCGCTGTGCAGACTTTGTCGTCACCGAAGCCGGATTCGGGAGCGAATTGGGGGCGGAGAAATTTTTCAACATCAAGTGTCGATTGTCCGGTTTCCGCCCCGCTGCTGCCGTGGTGGTCGCGACTCTGCGGGCCCTGAAGCTCCATGGAGGCGGGGGGACCATCAAAGCGGGGGCGCCACTTCCGACGGGACTTACCGGGCCAAATCGTGAGGCGCTGGAGAGGGGATTGGCCAATCTGGCACAGCACATCGCCAACGTGAAAGCCTTTGGCGTGCCTGCCGTCGTCGCGATCAATGCCTTTCGGGACGACCCTGAAGACGAACTCCAGTACGTCCGGGATTGGGCCGCCTCTGCCGGTGCGGCGGGTTCGGCGGTGTCAACCCACTGGGCCGATGGCGGCAAAGGAGCGGAAGACTTGGCGCGAGCGGTGATGGCAGCCTGCGATCAGCCATCTGCCTTCGTCCCGCTCTATGCCGATGAGGCGCCGATCAAGCAGAAAATCGAGACGGTCGCGAGGCGGATCTACGGCGCGGCCGGGGTCCAGTATGAAGAACAGGCGGAATCACAGATCGAGCAGGCCACAAGGCTGGGCTTCGGGCGGTTTCCTGTGTGTATGGCCAAGACCCCGCTGTCGCTTTCGCACGATCCGACGCTCAAGGGCCGGCCTACGGGGTTTACCCTGCCCATCAAGGAGCTGCGTATTTTAGCCGGCGCGGGATTCCTGACGGCGGTCTGCTCCGGCATCCAACTCATGTCCGGGCTTCCCAAGAGGCCGGCGGGCGAACGGATGGACCTGGACCCTGACACGGGGGAGATCGTCGGCCTCTCGTGAAGCGGTGTTGAGTGTTAAGTTTTTAGTTATGAGTGAAAGAGCCGCCAACTAAAAACTATGAACTCACAACTCAAAATTTTCAGAGCTACCGTTGCCTGAGGTACTTGAAGAATTCCGAGTCCGGCGTCATCACCACGGTTGAATTGCCGCTGAAGCTCTTTTTGTAGGCTTCCATCGAGCGAGTGAACTCGAAGAACTTTGGATCCTGGCGATAGGCCGTTGCGTAGATCTTGAAGGCCTTCGCATCGCCTTCTCCACGTAGTTCCTCGGAGGTCTTATAGGCCTCGGCAAGGATAATCTCCCGGTCCTTCTCCGCCTCGGACCGGATCTTCTGCGCTTCCTCGGCTCCCTCGGCCCGGTACTGTTTGGCCTGGCGTTCCCGCTCGGCCTGCATGCGGGCGAAAACCGCTTTCTCGTTCTGTTCCGGCAGGTCGGCACGTTTGATCCGTACGTCCTGCACCTCGATGCCATAGGCCTTGGCCTTCTCGTTGGCCCGCTGGGTGACCACCGCCATGATTTCGGACCGGGTCTTGGAGACGATCTCGGATAGGTCGTGCCGGCCCAGTTCGACACGCAGTTCCGAGTAGATAATGTCGTCCAGCCGCCGCAACGCCCCGCGCTGAGTCTGGAAGGCCTGGTAGACCTTCAAGGGATCGGTGATGCGCCACTTGGCGAAGTTGTCGATCAAGATCGTCTTCTTATCCTGGGTGATGACGTCCTGGGCCGATGAATCGTAGTCCAAGAGGCGCTTGTCGAAGTACGTGACTTCTTCGATGAAGGGCATCTTGACCTTGAGGCCCGGCTCGGTGATGTTCCGCTGCGGCTTGCCGAGCTGGACGACGATGGCGGTCTGGGTGATGTCCACGACGAAGAGGGGCGACGCGCCGAGGACAAACAGCAGCACGACGACGCCGATCAACCCAATCAACAGATTCTGTTTGGTCATGGCTGGGCCTTCTTCTCCTCGGCAGGCGCCGGTGTCTTGGGCGCTTTCTGGAGACGATCGAGCGGAAGGTAGGGGAGCAGGCGGTCGCCGGCCTTGCCGTCGAGGATGATTTTATCGACGCCCGCCATCACCTCTTCCATCGTTTCGATATAGATGCGTTTGCTGATGATCTCTTTGGCTTGGCCATATTCCTTGAGCGTTTTCAGGAAGCGGTTGGCTTCCCCTTCGGCCCGCGCCACCCGCGCCTGGGCATTGCCCTTGGCTTGGTTGACGATCTGGGCCGCCTCCCCCTTGGCCTTGGGGATGATGTCGTTGCGGTAGCCTTGGGACTGGTTGATCAGCTTCTCCCGGTCTTCCTTCGCGCTGGCCACGTCCTTGAAGGCCGCCACCACCGCTTCCGGGGGATCCACGTCCTGCAACTGGACCGCCGCGATCTGAACCCCGGCCTGGTACTGATCCAGGATGCCCTGCAGCAGCGTCTGGGTGTCCTGCTGGATCTGGGCCTTCCCGACGGTGAGGGCTTCGTCGATCTTGCTCTTGCCGACCACCTCGCGCATGGACGCTTCTGCCGCCTTCTGGATGGTTTCCTCGATCTCGTCCACCCGGAAGAGGTAATCCTTGGCGTTCTTGATCTTGTATTGGACGATGAACTCGACCCCGAGGATGTTCTCATCGCCGGTCAGCATCAGGGCTTCTTTCGGCAGCATTTGCTGGCGGCCCTGCCGGTCCGTGCGGAAGCCGATTTCAAGGCGGTGCAATTTCTCGACTTTGGGCCGTTCGACGGTCTCGACGAAGGGGATTTTCAGATGCGGGCCAGGGCCGGCGCTGCGCACGATATCGCCGAATCGCTTCACCACGCCTTCTTCATCCGGCGCCACGATGAAGGTGCCTTGCCAGACCAGTGCGACCGCCGCGACGATCAGGACGATGGAGCGGAGGCCTTTGAGCGGCATCATCTGGCCGAACTGCGCCTGGGCCTGCTTGAGCACGTCGTCGATGGGGTCTGATTTCTTGCCCCAGGGGTCTTTCGGGTCCCAGACCATGTAGAAGCTCCTCTGCGGTTGAGCCGAATCGTGAGAAGAGAACCGTTACAGCAATGGGGTTCACCATAGCAGACTTTACGGAGAAGGGGCAACTAGAGAAACGATGAACGGGGAACGATGAGCGACAAACGATTACGTTCCGGCTTTCCTCACGGTGGACTTCATGAGGCCGTCGGCCTGCGGCGGGGAGAAACCGAGGAATCCTTCGTGCCGCTCGGCGAGCTCCACGACCGAGAAAGCCGCCCCAGCCACGTCCTCCGGCACGGTGAAGATTTGCCGCAAGGGGCCGCCTCGTTCACCCACGATTGACCCGGCGAATCGGATACCGGCTCGGCTCAATCGCTCCATCGCCAGCTCGATGTCCTCGACCTTCACCGCGATGTGGTGGAGCGTGCGGTCCCCGAACGTAGCCACCCAGCCAGGAATGATGCTGGTCTTGCCCCGTTGATCCGGATAGGCCTGATCGATGAAGAGGGCGGGGTAGCCCGGCTTGCGATAGACCTTGGCGAACCAGTCGTTATAGTTCAGCGTTTCGGAGGAGGCATAGCCCAGCGCGAGAAACTCCTCCGCGCGGCGGTCGATGTCGTCGGTCCGAAAAGTGATGTGGTCGGCCAAAGGGAAAAAACCGACGCCGACCTCATCCAGACCTTTCTTTAGAGTCCTGGCGGCTGCGTTGCGCGTGACGAAATCGGCCACGTAGCGGGCCAGCAGGTCATCAAGGTGGCGTGGTGCATTCATGGGCACCTTGACATTCATCGTTCCGCGTTCATCCTTCGTCGTTCGTTTAAGCCTAGCCTGAACGAGGGCAGATTACAAGGGACTCAGCGGTCAGCGCATCACGACCTTGCCCTTGCTCCAGTAATAGTAGATGGAGATGTTGGGATAGAAGGCATCGAGGTTGTTCTGTCCGGCTACCGTGAACAGGACTCCGGCCGCACCAACCAGCGCACCGCTGTCGTTCTGGAAGAACTTGTACTGGAGGGTTGGCTGTACACCGAACAGGGAAAAACTGGTCGGGCTGATGTTCAACTGATGCCCATCCAACCGGTGGGGAAGCCCATGCAGGGTCACGAACTCCAGATTGTATCCGAACCCTCGCTCATCGTTGAGAATGTGCTCGATGATCAAGCGGGTGTTCACGATATCGCCCGTATAGGTGTTCATTCCCGCGGTGTTGCCTGGGACGGTGTAGGTATAGAAGACGCCGCCACTGATCCGGAACGGCTGAAGGTTTTTTCGGAACATGATGCCTTCGGTAAAAGAGAGAGCGCCGAAGCGGGTGGCGGGGAGACGCCCAAGCGGCGAGAAGCCGCCGGGGATTCCACGCGTGCCAAACCATTCGCTGGATGGTAGCGCAATCTGATTATAGATGGTGATCGAAGGGCGCCAGGAGGCCGGGTCCTGCACGATGGGACGATATTTGAGATAGACCGTTGTGTCGCCAACGCCGCTCTCGGAATCCACCGTTCGTCCCCCGGAGCCGTTCGCTCTGCTTGATTCCCAGTAAATTCCGGAAAAAGCGACGTTGATCTCGACGTGGTTGCTGATCCCGTAGGCAAAGATGCCGGTCGGAGCCACGGCCCGCAGGTGCGTCGGGGCGTCCGACCGGTGAGTTGTCAGCTTGTTATCGAACTGCT